>CAKUQA010000061.1 GCA_934675225.1 uncultured Candidatus Melainabacteria bacterium
GCGCTGTTCAAGATGCAAGAATAGCTTCAAGCAGCGGATCAACACAAATTGATAACATTGTGTTACAATCTGTTAAAGAAACTTTAAGCGTCGTAAAACCGCCTAGTGACGAGGTTAAAGCCCCAGATTTCAATTTGGGTCTTATCATATATTTTTAATTATGCTATAATATCGTAAGAACGAGGAAACCTTAACGTGGAATTAGCACAAGACAAAATAGATTTAATAGAAAAAATAATCAAAAGTGATAGAAAATTCGCAAATAATGAAGATTTGTATGACGATTTTTTCAATGAAACTTGCAAACGTTCGCTTTTAATTGTAAAAACAGTTACCTCTGATATTACTTTAGAAGCCTATTTAAAAAAAATCGCAACAACCTCTATTCTGAATGTTCTAAAAAATGAAGGAAGATTAAGACGCACAAGAACAGGTTATATGTCAACAAGAGAAGTTTCTCTTGAGAAGCCAATGCCATCAAGTTTGCCGGATTACTCCAAAATGGAAGTATCATACGAACCTATTGATATTCAAGATACCCCTGAAGATTATGCGGTAAAAAAAGAAATTCTTCAGATTATAGTTGACTCTGTTTTTGAAGTAGACGAACAAGAACCTGACAAACAATATGCAAAACTTTATGACCTTAGATATGAAAAAGGAATGACTCAAAAAGAAATTGCAGCTGAATTGTCAATTTCTCAATCAGAAGTTTCAAAAAGATTATTTAAGTTGATGGATAAGGTAAAACAGACATTCAACTAGGGTTTTTATATAATGAAGTGTCCAGTATGTAAAAAAGTCATTCCTGACAATACTTTGAAGTGCCCTTATTGTAAGGCTCGCACTGGTTTAGTCTGCAAAAATTGTAATACAGTTAATTCCATATTTGATTTTACATGCAAAAATTGTGGTGAAGAAATTCTAAAACTTTGCCCAAATTGTAATAGTGTAAACTTCCCAAATGCCATAAGATGCAGAAAATGTGGCTACTCGTTAAAAAGACCAAAAATAAGTGAAGATAACATTAAACTGGAAAATCCTGCCAATCTGGTTTCTCAACAGAGTGCAAAAAATATTCTTGTCAGAGGAATAAATTCTAATGATAAAAAGATTTTCTCATTAAGCGGCGACAAAGGCATAGGCAAAACAGTTGTTTTAAAAGCTATAATGAATGATTGTAAAAACTATTCTTGGCTTTACGGAAAATGTACTGCAATCACCCAAATCACCCCAGGGGGACTTATTCAGGACATTTTATTAAACATTTTTAACCTGCCAAATTTTTGCCTTTACAATCTGCAATTCAAAAAAGATTCATCCAGATTTTTCAAAAATGAATTTACGGAACTAAGCGGAAATGAAATATTTGACCTCATCAACTTTTTATATCCAAGCAAAGACGGTAAGTTTGAAGATATAGTTGCAAACAAAAATAATACATTTAATTTTCTGAATAAAATTTTTGATAAAATTACATCTTTAGGAAAATTTGTAATTGTTGTTGATAATTTTGATTTTATTGACGGTTTTTCTTATGAATTTTTAAGCAGATTTATAAAAAAAGACAATATTTGGGAAAACTTGAAATTCCTAATGCTTTACAATGAACCAAAACCATCAAAGGGATATTTTTATTTTCCAGAAAATAAAGACGAAAATATATACCTTGATGTTGGAATAGCTCCACTTGAGTTTGCTCAAATCGGAATGTTGGTAGAACAAAAAACGTCTAAAATAGAAGGTTTTCCGGATTTGAACCAATCCGAATTACAAGAAATTTATAGCATAAGTAAAGGAAATCCTTCATATATAAATCATGCGCTTAACCTAAAATTTGATTGTCAGCTTTGTGGTAACGAATTCCAACTGGCATCTTCATTTATTGCACTTTTAGAATTAAGACTTGAACTTTTGTCTCATATAAACCCTATTGCCTATGATATTTTACTCGGTTCTGCAATCATTGGTGATAAGATTAATATGAATTTAGTCAAAGAAATATTTGATGTGGACAACGAAACATTCTTAGATGTTATGGTTTACCTCAAAAAAATGGATTATATTACACCAGTAAATGATATTTATTGTGAATTTAGCTCTCAATTGCTCTGGGAAACTGTTTTAAAAACAACAAAAAACGCAGACAATTACAATGAAATAAATAAAAAAATATTTAAACATCTGACAGGCTTTACACTAAATTCTCATGCTATTCTCGGAATTATTGCACAAAATCTAAAACAACCGCAACTGGCTTTTGAAATTTGGACAAAAAATACAAGATTAGCTTCATATATCGGAGATTTAAATTTATATTCAATTTCCCAAAAACAATCTCTTGCATTGTTAAATGAATTTGATGAAACTCAAACTTTAAAAATCCGATACAATATATCAGAACGACTCGGCAAGCTTCTAGCAAACTCTAGCCCTGCAGAAGCAATTGAATATTTGCCTGATGCAATTTCTAATGCTCAAACAGCAGGAAATTCTCCAAAAGAAATTGAATTACTTGCATATTTGGCTTCTTGCTGCAGAAAAACCGGAAATTACTTTGGAGAAGTTGAATGTGTTGACTCTGTTTTGAAAAAAGTTAAACCCGAAAACAAAATCGAAACAATTTTACTAAAAACAACAAAATTAAATGCCTTATTAAATATTGGAAATTGCGGTCAAATTATAAACATGATTGACAATGAAATTATGCCTGTTTTAGACCAATATTTCAGCAAAAAACAAAATGCCAAAGATGCAAAACTTGGCTTTATGTACGAAACTTGGTTAAAAACATACTTAATCCTTGCAAACGCCCTTGTAATGCAAGGAAACGATCGCTCTTTTGAAATTTTAACAATTCTATTTGATATTATTGAAAGAAATCAAATCCAAGACAATTTATTTATCTGCAAATGCAAAATTACCCTTGCTTTCGCAAACACAATGAAGGGGAATTTTAAAGCTTCAGAACAAATGCTTGAAGAAGCTTTAAAAACATACCAAGATAATGTAATGGATAATGAAACTGTTATACGTTGGAATTTTATAAACATTGTCAACAATTTCTTTAGAAAACAATATGACGGAATTCAAGAAGAATTGTTCCAAATAGTAACTTTTGCAAACAACAACGGAGATAATTTTACTAAAAATATACTAAAAACGTTACTTGGCAAAGTATTCAAGGACAATGGTAATACAAAACAAGCAATCGAAATTTACAATGACCAAATTGCATACTTTGCAAAAGAAAAAATGGCTGTAGGCGCACTTTTAACTTGGTTATTAATTGCAGATGCAACTCTGATAACAGAAGGTCCGGAAAGCGCAATAGAAATCGCAGAACAAGCTCTTGAAGTTGCTCAAAATCCAAAAATTGACAGTTATTTCTTTTCAATTTTGCTAAAAATGGTAATTGCAAAATGTGCTATAACAACATCAGACTTTGAAACAGCAAAAATACATATTGATACTGCAATTTCACTTGCAAAAAAATTCAACATGAATGATTTATTATCAAGACTCTACGTTTTATACGGGAAATATTATCAAGAACTTGGACTTATCAAATCTCCTGACCAAATAGAACATTTGAAAAATGCAGAAAGAATGTACAGGCAAGCAGAAGAATTGGTTGCTCAAACTAAAAATATTTATATTTTAAAAGAAGTAAAACAATCCGGTAAATCACTTGCAACCTTCTGTTCCATGAACAATATTGAAATTTAAAATCTAAATCAAAAATTACAATTTTGGTTTATTACGCCACGGACAGATAAAATTAAAACTTGGGCGTAATATAAAAATCGAACGAATTAGAAAAAACATCACACAAGAAGAATTCGCAGAAAAAATTGATATGAGTTTAAGCTATGTAAGCAAATTAGAACAGGGCTTGACATCACCAACAGCAATTGTACTTTTTAAAATGGCAAAACTTCTCAATATTCCAATGGAAAAATTTTTTGAAGAAATAGAATTATAAATCTATTGCAAATTTCAAAATAAACTTTATAATAAAATAATGAATATCAAAAAATTCAAACTTTTACTAAAAAATTCTATTATTTTTAATCCTAATATAAAAATAATTATTCTTGCAAATATATGCTTGATATTTTCATTATACAAATCCTTGTATATATTCTTTGCATTTTTTATTCAAGCAAAAATTACATTTTGGCTAACGATAATTTTATTCAATGCTTGGATTATATATAACAAAATTGTCGTAAAAAAATGGAATTTTGGGAAATATAAATTTATTACAATTGACTTGGATAAGGAACTTTTAAAACTTAATGACTCAGTTAAAATAAACTTTGAAGATATAAAACTTATTGACGTTGTTGAATATAAAGAAAAACCGCTTTCCCCTTTGGCTAGAGAAAGTTTTACAAACACTGATTTGATAATATACTTAAATGATAAAACACAATATAACGTTAATATTCAATTTGTTAAAACATTAAAAAAACTTATTAAAACCTTAGAAAAAACAATTATCCCTGTATCATACGCAGGAATAGAAGAAAAAAATATCACCGCTAAAATTGTAGAAAACGCAATTTTTATTCTTGCCTTAGTTTTTTACATGGCAAACTGGGAAAAATGTATAAACTTTTTAAGCATGATTATCCACAGAGGTTAACAGTCGAAACAGGGTAAATTACTTCATAATTTCTTTCAATTTCTTCTTGAAACGATTTTGGTAAATATTCAAATTCATGAATATCAACCATAAAAGGAATGTCACTCTCTGCTAAAAGTTCTTTTAATTCATACAAATAAACATCATTAGAATTAAAACTTTTTACAACCAAATCCAAGTCACTTCCAGAATGAGCATCACCGTTCAAACGACTTCCATAAGCCCAAATCTCAGCTTTCGGACAATAATTATCAAAAATATCAACCAACATTTTATGATGTTTTGGTTTTAATAAAAGTTTACTCATGTTCAATTATTTCTTTCAAATGATAAACATCTTTTAAAAAGCTATCCATCAAGCTTAATGTTTCTTCCGCAAAAGCTTTACCGTAATCATGAGCAGTATTATTTCTATTATTACGATATACAAACCAACGGTCAATTTCTTCTTCACTTAACAAAGAATGTTTATGAGCTTCCCTAAACAAATCTTTAAACGTAAAACTATCAACAATTTTTTTGCTCGCATAATATGGAGCTAAACATTTTCTCAAGAGTTTACCACTTTGTTCCAGAGTAATTTCAAAACTCTTAACGAGAGAATTTCTATACATTCCATAATCAATAGAACCCTCTTGCGCTGTTTTAATACAAGCATAAGATTTTTCAAGAGTTTCTATACATTTTGTCAAATATTCCGTATTTAGCATAATTACCTCTGATTACAGAATTTTTATTACTTAACCCTCCATAATAAAAATGGAGGGTTAAGAAAATATTTTTAATCTAAATTTTTGCCAGTTGCAAATAATAATCGTTCGCTCTTTCAAATTTATGAGCTGCATTAAACAATTTGCTTTCTTGCAATTGAGGAGCCAAGATTTGTAAACCAATCGGCATACCATCTTTATCAAATCCTGCAGGAACACTCATTCCCGGAATACCTGCCAAATTAGCAGAAATTGTTGCAATATCTGTCAAATACATTTGCAACGGATCTGACGACTTAGCACCAAGTTCAAATGCAGTGTTTGGACAAGTTGGAGAAATTAAAATATCAACCTTCTTGAATGCTTCTGCAAAATCTTGAGTTACCAAAGCTCTCATTTGTTGAGCCTTTTTGTAATATGCATCATAATACCCTGATGATAAAGCGTAAGTTCCAAGCATTATACGGCGTTTAACTTCCGGACCAAAGCCCTCTGCTCTTGTTTTTGTATACATTTCCAATAATGTTTTAGCATTAGGAGTTCTATATCCGTATTTTACACCATCAAATCTTGCAAGGTTTGAAGAACATTCTGCTGTTGCAAGAATATAATAAATACCAATTGAATATTTTAAATGAGGTAATGAAATTTCAACAATTTCTGCACCCAATTTTTTGTAATCTTCAATTGCTCTTTCCATAGCTTTTTGAACATCTTCTGACAAACCTTCAGTCATAAGTTCTTTTATAACACCAACTTTCAACCCTTTAATATCATCATTCAAATGAGCCGCATAATGTTCAACCGGCAAATCTAGGGATGTAGAATCTTTAGGGTCATGACCTGAAATTACTTCAAGTAAGTTTGCAGCATCTTCAACCGTTCTTGCAAAAGGCCCTATTTGGTCTAAAGAAGATGCAAATGCGATTAAACCATATCTTGAAACTCTACCGTAAGTTGGCTTCATACCGACAATTCCGCAGAACGATGCAGGCAATCTGATTGAACCACCTGTATCAGAACCTAAAGCCAAAGTTGCTTCACAAGAAGAAACAGAAGCAGCTGAACCACCAGAAGATCCTCCCGGAACCTTATTCAAATCCCAAGGATTGTGAACTTTATTAAATGCAGAGTTTTCATTTGAAGACCCCATAGCAAATTCGTCAAGGTTTGCTTTTCCAACAATCGGAACCAAGTTTCCTAAAAGTTTTTCTGTAACTGTTGCATTAAATGGAGAAACAAAATTTTCCAATATTTTTGAGGAAGCAGTTGTTTTCGAACCAACCAAATTCATATTATCTTTTAATGCAAGAGGAACACCTGCCAACAAAGGTAATTCTTCACCTTTAGCAATTTTTTCATCAACTTTTTTAGCTGTGTCAAGTGCAATTTCTTTTGTCAAAGAATTAAACGCACCCAATTTATCTTCTAAATTATTAATTCTTTCAAATGCTGCATTTGTAAGCTCTACAGCCGAAATTTCTTTATTTTTTAATGCTTTGCTTTGTTCTGTCGCTGATTTTTTTAAAAGCTCGTTCATATTATCTCCTTAGCTATTTCTATGAGAAAATTTTATGACAAAAATAACAGTTTAGCAAGTAAAAGAAAATTATAGAAAAGAAAGTTTGCTATTTTGTTTTATGAGCAAGTTTATGGGGTTGACAAACTACAAAAAATCGTAAATAATATAAGTGTAGGAAGAGCCTCCAAGAATAAGTGGTTTTCTTCTTAGAAGCTCATCTTCACTCCTACAGTTTACAATTTTGATGCTATTACTGCAACAGCAAATGCCAGTAATAGCA
>CAKUQA010000062.1 GCA_934675225.1 uncultured Candidatus Melainabacteria bacterium
GAAACGGATATGCAGCTTTTATTAATTCCTGATTGGAAAATTGTTTTATCGATAACGTTGGCTAAAACAGAATTTTGTACAACAAAAACAGTTAATAAACAAATAAATGTTTTTAATAAATTTTTCATACTCTTTTAACCTCGTAAGTTTCTCTTATATCATTCATACAAGTACATTTTTCTCTAAATTCATACATTGGTTTAAAGTCCAAAATAGCATTCATAGCACCTTCTTTTTGGTCTTTGATTTCTGAAACTGTGTCACCTTTATAGTCTATAATTCTGGAATGACCTATATTCCATTCTCCATCTTCTATATAACCGGATTGAGTTAATGCAACCATATATGTTTGGTTTTCTACGGCTCTGCATCTTGTCATGCATTCCCATGGAATAGGTTTTTTAAGCCCCCAAGCCGCACAATTCACCAATAAATCAGCTCCTGCTTTTCTATAAGCTCTGTATATTTCAGGAAATCTAATGTCATAACAGATGGTTAAACCTGTTTTTACACCTTCAATATCTACCATAACAGGAGTTTCTCCAACATCAACGTATGTTCCTTCATCACTTCCGTAATAAGAGAACAAGTGGTTCTTTGAATACGTAGCAATTAGTTCTCCATGCCTGTTTAGAACCGGGCAGGTGTTGTAATAACGGTTATCTGTTTTGGTAATGAAACTTCCTCCTATTACCCAACAGTTGTAATCTCTTGCAATATTTGATAACAGCTCAATTGTCTCGCTTGTTTGAATTTCTTCGGCAGAGTCTCTGAAATGTTTTGGAGACCAACCGACTGTCCAAACTTCCGGTAGTACAATAATATCTGTCGTTTCTTTGATATCCCTTTTAATTAATTTTACAGCTTTTTGAAAATTAGCTTTTTTGTTTGCTATTTCTGAATTCATTTGAATTGCAGAAATATTTATTTTCTTTTCTTTTGCCATTTTTTTTGTTTTTTAGCCTCGTTATAAATTTCAGGCGCAATTTTTTCCAAGTTAAGAAGTTGATTTTTTATTTCATCTCTATATTTGGCAAGTTCTTCACTGGTAGCGTCAGGTTTTACATAAATTGGGTTTCCATATATATTTAAAATTTTGCAATCTCCAAATGGAGTTTTCATTTTGTCCCAAGAAGGAAGGTTAATAAAAGTTTTTTGTGGAGAAAACCAATGAGCCGGAATAATAGGTGCTCCAGACATTTGTGCAAGTTTTATCGCTCCATTTTTAACTTTATGTAAAGGACCACTTGGTCCATCAACCATAATTCCGACACATTCTCCGTCTTTTAGGCGATGATACATTTGCATAGTCGATTCAACAGCCCCTTTTTTACCTGAAGAACCTCTTACAACTCGAAACCCCCATTTTTCAACAGCTCTTGCAACAATTTCTCCATCAATTGAATTGCTTATTAAAATACTGAGATGTGCTTTATCTTCAATTCCGTGAACTAAAAATTGGTTTGCATGCCACATTACGTAGATACAAGGGGAAATATTCGGATTGTTGTGTTCATAAATATGAGTAAAATTTTCTTGTAAACGCATCATAGAATAGGCAACATCCGCAAAAAAGTTCATATTTTTATTGTTAATTAATCTTACCATGCTCTGATTATAACATGAAAACTTGCACAAATTCTTTTTTGAGGTATGATTATGGCACATGTATTAATATATATAAAGGAAAAAGGTAAAAATGAAAGTAACTTTAGAAAAAGAAAAAGAAAATGTTGTAAAATTAGATATTACAATTCCTGCAAAAGATGCTGCTGATGCATACAATAAGGCAGTAAGCACTATTTCAAAATATGTGAATATTGATGGTTTTAGAAAAGGAAAAGCTCCTCGTGCTGTTGTAGAAAGACATGTTGGTACTGAAAGAATTAAGCAGGAAGCTATTGAAAATTTAATGCCAAAAGCTATTAACCAAGCTGTTGTTGATAACAATCTTGATTTAATTGCTCAACCATATATTACAAATTATAATTTCAATGTTGGTGAAGATTTAACTGTTACCGCTAAAGCAGAACTTAGACCTGAAGTTACTTTGGGCCAATATAAAGGTTTAACTTTAGAAGTTAAAGATTCTCCGGTAGAAGAAGATGCAATGCAAAAATCTATTGACAGACTTTTGGAACAACACAGCTCTCAAGAAACAGTAATTGATAGACCGACCAAAGAAACTGATATTGCTGTTATTGATTTCGAAGGAACTGCAAATGGTGAAAAAATCGTTGGTGGAGATGCTAAAAATTATCCGTTGGATTTAGCTCACTCAAACTTTATTCCGGGGTTTGCAGAGCAGTTAGTCGGCAAAAATTTAAATGATGAATTTGATATTAAGGTTAATTTCCCTGAAGATTATCATGATGAAAAATTAAAAGGTCAACCGGCTACATTTAAAATTAAAATAAATGAAATTAAAGAAAAGAAATTACCTGAATTGAATGATGAATTCGCGCAAAAAGTAGGGTCTTTCAAAAATGTTGATGAATTGAAAGCAGATATTCAGAAATATTTGGACTCTCAACGTGAAAGAACAAATAAAATGAATTCTGAAAATGAAGTATTTAAAACTGTTATTGATGCCGCAAAGGTAGATATTCCTCAATCAATGGTTGATAGAGAAGCAAATTCTTTGAGAGAAGAATATAAGCAAAGACTTGCTGCTCAAGGTATCAATTGGGATGCTTTAGTAAAAGCTCAAGGTGAAGATCAATTATTGAAGAACTTGGATGAAGATGCTTTGATTAGAATTAAAAACTCTTTAGTAATTGATAAAATTGCGAAAGAAGAAAATATAAAGCTTGAACAGAAAGATTTGGAAGCAAAATTTGCTCAGTTGGGAGCTGCTTATGGTTTGAAACCTCAAGATTTGATTAAACAGCTTGGACAAAACCCTGAAATCTTAGCTTCTATTTCTCAACAAGCTATGAATGACAAAGTAAAAGAATTTTTGATGGATAACAATAAAGTTGAAATCAAATAGTTAATAAACTGTTAAAAAATAATATATGTGCCGTATTTACTACGGCACATTATTTGATTAATATGATAAAGAAATTTATGATAATGTTATAAGGAGAAAAAAATGAGTTTTGTACCTGTAGTAGTAGAACAATCAAGCAGAGGAGAACGTTCGTTCGATATTTTTTCAAGATTGTTGAGAGAAAGAATTATATTCTTAGGCACTCCAATTGACGATATGGTTGCAAATTTGGTTGTGGCTCAATTATTGTTATTGGATAGTGAAAATCCTGAAAAAGATATTATGTTGTATATTAATAGCCCAGGAGGTTCTGTTACTGCCGGATTTGCTATTTATGATACAATGCAGCATATTAGAGCGGATGTTTCAACTATTTGTTTAGGTCAAGCTGCTTCAATGGGTGCTTTCTTGTTGTCATCAGGTACTAAAGGTAAGAGAATGGCTTTGCCGCACTCAAGAGTTCTTATTCACCAACCTTTAGGTGGTGCGCAAGGTCAAGCTACTGATATTGAAATTCAAGCTGCAGAAATTATTAGAATTAAGAAATCATTAAATGAGATTTTGGCTTCTAATACAGGTCAGTCTATTAAGAAAATTGAAAAAGATACTGATAGAGATTATATTATGACTCCTGCTGAGGCTTTAGAGTATGGTATGATTGATAAAGTTGTATCAAGAGATGCTATTAAGTAAAAAGGAGCTTTGAATTGACGGGTGAAGATTTAAAATGTTCATTTTGCAATAAGCAACAAGCTCAAGTAAAAAAGTTAATAAAAGGACTTGAAGCGAATATTTGTGATGAATGTGTAAATCATTTTACTGTATCAGTTGAAAGACCAATGAAAATTTTTGATGGTTACAAATCTAAATGCTCTTTTTGCGGAAGAACGCAGAGAAATGAAAACGATATTTTTTATGAAAAAAATGGTGTATATATTTGTTATGAGTGCTTAGATTTGTGTCGTCAAATATTAGAGTAAAATAAATAAAGAAAGTTATATTATGCCAAAACATGATGATAGTAGATTGAAATGTTCATTCTGTGGAAAGTCGCAGGATCAGGTGAAAAAATTAATAGCCGGTCCTGAGGTTTACATTTGTGATGAATGTGTAGAACTTTGTAATCAAATTCTTGATGAAGAATTTTTTGAAAACAAAGATAAAGATGGTAATGAGGGTGATGAAGCTTCTATAAGTGAAAAACCTATTCCAAAACCACATGAAATTAAAGCTTATCTTGATGAATATATTGTTGGTCAGGATGATGCTAAAAAGGTTTTGTCGGTTGCTGTCTATAACCATTATAAACGTCTTAAACATAACAAAGAAGCAGATGCTAAAGATGCGGTTGAAATTCAAAAGTCAAACATTTTACTTGTTGGGCCTACCGGGTCAGGTAAAACTTTGTTGGCTCAGACTTTGGCTAAGATGTTGGATGTTCCGTTTGCGGTTGCAGATGCTACAACCTTGACTGAGGCGGGTTATGTCGGAGATGATGTTGAAAATATTTTGTTGAGACTTTATCAAAATGCTGAATTTGATTCTGCAAAGGCTGAACGAGGAATTATATATATTGATGAGATTGATAAAATCTCCAGAAAATCTGAAAATACTTCCATAACTCGAGATGTATCAGGTGAAGGTGTTCAGCAAGCATTGTTGAAAATGATAGAAGGGACAGTTGCTCATGTTCCTCCTCAAGGTGGTAGAAAACATCCGCACCAAGAATTTATTGAAATTGATACAAAAAACATTTTGTTTATTGTAGGTGGTGCGTTTGTCGGATTGGATAAAATTGTTGAGCACAGAGCTGGTGAAGGAACTTCTGTCGGATTTGGCGCTAAGGCTTCTATGACGCAAGTTGAAAAAGAAGCAGCGGCTGCTAAAATGTTGAAGAAATTGCAACCGGAAGATTTGTTAAAATTCGGATTAATTCCTGAATTTATTGGTCGTGTTCCTGTATATGCAGTTTTAGATCAGTTGAATGAAAAAACATTGAAAATGATTTTAACAGAACCTAAAAATGCTGTTGTAAAACAATATAAATGTTTGTTGGAAATGGACGGAGTTGACTTAGAATTTGAGCCTGAAGCTATTGATTTAATTGCTCAAGAGGCTATCAAGCGTAAGACCGGTGCAAGAGCGCTTCGTTCAATTGTTGAAGAAATCATGCTTGATGTTATGTATGATGTTCCAACAAAAAATGATATCAAAAAATTTGTTGTTACTGCTGATATGGTGCGAAATCGCAAAAATGCAGAAGTAGTCCCTTTACCAACAAAGGATGAGAACAACAAAGAAATTAGTGCATAAAACAATGCCTCTTATGAGGCATTGTTTTATTAAATAGGAGATTTTATGTTAGTAGAGTTGGGTAATGATGAAAAAGTTTTAATAAAGTCAGAAAAGACATTAATGGATTTTTATGTATCCATTTTATCTCTTGTGTTTTTTTCTTTAATTTTTATTTTGGATTTTGATATTATATCATTATATGATTTTTTCATTAAGTTTATTTTAGCTCCAATTCTTTGGTTATTTATTCTATTTTTATTTTTTTTAGGGTATGATTATTCTTTTAATAGTTCTGTGTATTTAACAAATAAAAGATTTGTATTTTGTAAAAAAAATAAAATGGAAAGCGTAAATTTCAGAGATGTTTCTGGTATATCTTGTCAAAATAATTGGTTTATTATAAAAAGTGCTTCTGGGAAAAAACATCGTGCGATAGCCAAAAATGCCCCACTTATTGCTAGAGGATTTCTTGATATTTATCCTCAATTTAATCAACAGACAAAAGGAGAAAATCCTGTTATATGGATTTTGATTGTATTAGCTATTATTGGTTTTAATAGGTATGGTCGCCCTTATCTAAAAAATACTCCGTCACCTTATGTCAAAATTTCTACTGCTGATTATATGGCTAATATGCAAAATAAGATAAAACGTAATTGGCAATCTAATTTATGTGCTGCAGGAGAAGAAATAGTTGTAAGTTATTCAATATTTGAAGATGGAAAAATTGCTAATATTCAAATTATTGAAAGTTCCGGGAATAGTAAACTTGATAAATCTTCAATAAGTGCTTTAGAACAGGCTTCTCCATTTTTGCCTTTACCTAAACAGTTGAAAAAAGAGAAGAATTCAATAGATGTAAAATTTACATTCCAGTGTAAGTAAATTTTAACATGTTTGTCAAAAGTTGGTATTTATGAGAAAATAGTTTTATGGGGAATAGTAAAACTTTAATTTTAATAGATGGGCATGCACTTGCTTTTAGACAGTATTACGCTCTTGAGAGAACTAATATGAAAACATCGGATGGAACTCCAACTTGGGCTGTTTACGGGTTTTTCAAGGCTATTTTCGATTTGCTTAAAAATGAGGACTTGAAAGCTGATGCAATTGCAGTGGCTTTTGATGTTAGTCATAAAACATTTAGGACAGAAAAGTTTGCGGATTATAAATGTAATCGTTCTGCCATGCCGGATCCTATGAGGGTTCAGATGGGTTTGATTTATGAAGGTTTAAAAGCATTTAGTATTCCTATTTATACAAAAGAAGGTTTTGAAGCGGATGATGTTATAGGGACTATTTCTCGAGAGGCTTGTGAACTTGGGCACAAAGTTTTAATTTTAACAGGTGATCAAGATGCTTTTCAACTCGTGGATAAAGAGGGTTGTGTAAAAGTTATTTTACCGTCAAAAGGTGAGCTTGTTGAATATAATTGGGATAAAATTTATGAAAAATTAGGAGTTTATCCAAATCAGGTTATTGATTATAAAGGTTTGCGAGGAGATACCTCCGATTGTATTCCGGGAATTAAAGGTATTGGAGAAAAAACAGCTCAAAAATTACTTGCTCGTTATGGAACATTAGATGCTTGTTTAGCTGATTGTGAAAATATTCCCGAAAAATCTGTCAGAGAAAAAATTTGTAATGGTATTGAACAAGCAAAATTAAGTCAATATCTTGCGACTATTGTGCGAGATTTAGATGTTAATTTTGATTTTGATAAAACAAAAGTTGAATTACCAGATACGGCTGTAGTTACAGAATTTTTGAAAAAAATGCAATTTTATACGTTTATCAAAAACATAAATTCTATTATGTACTCTTTTGATAAGGTTGAACATACAACACATTTAGAA
>CAKUQA010000063.1 GCA_934675225.1 uncultured Candidatus Melainabacteria bacterium
GTGTTGTTTTGCCTGCTCCATTTACTCCTGTTATAAAATAGATATTCAATTCATTTTCATTGTAGGCGAGGTTGGTATCTCCGGCACTATTTAGAACTTTTAAGAATTCTTGTTTTAGATATTCTTTGACGTCTGCCGGTTTAATTTTGTTTTGATTTCTTAACTTATCAACCAATTCTGTGGCGTAGTTAACGCCCAAATCTGCAGAAATAAGCATGTCTTCCATATCATCAAGAATGAAATCTGAAAATTCGTTTTCCTTTTCTACAGCATTAACAACGTTTCCAACAAGCACTTGTGCCGTGTTGGAAACAGTTTCTTTAAGATTATTAAATTTGTCTTTAAAAAATCCAAACATATTTTTAGTTTTGCCTCTGTATTGTGTGTATTTTATACAAGAAATAAAACCAAATTAATAATTGAGGTGGTTTTAATTTCTAATTTAATTAATACCGTAATCAACGATTACTTTAGCTAAAATGCCGTTAATAAATGAAGAACTGTCCTCGGTTGAATATTTTTTAGCAAGTTCTAACGCTTCATCAACAACAACTTTCATTGGAGCATCTTTAATGTATAAAAGTTCTACAATTGCGATACGTAAAATATCTTTGTCCATTTTTACAAGACGTCCTAAATCCCAATTTTTAGCATATTTTTGAATAATTTCGTCAACTTCTTCATGATTTTTTTGGAAGTAGTCTGCAATTTGTATTGCGTAATTTTTTACATCATGTTGAGAATCAAGCGTTGTAAATTCTGCTATTTCTAAAGCTAACATTGATTTTTCGGCAATATCAATCATTTCATTAATTCTGCCTGTCATATCAGATGTCATAGGAATTGGAACAGGGATATTTGCTGCTCCGATTGGTCTTTTCAAATTTTCTTCTGCATCTGCTTCATAATTTTCGATTTGATTTCTCATAGAAACTAATGCGCCAAGTGCTGTTTTTAGTTCGTCTGTAGCACTGCTTGTTAAAATTCTTACAGATTTAAGAATAATATCTTGTAAATCTTCTCTTGAATAATTTGTAATTTTTTTATCAAATTGTGAGAATAATATAAATGCTAATTCTCTTGCTGCTCTACGGGCTTGCATATTTTTACCTCTTTTTTGTTTCTTATAATTTACAAGCCTAATGCTATCATGAAAAAATTTAATCTACAATGCTTTTTTCTGGAGTAGAATTTTCAAGATTTGTTAAAATTTTTTTAGTATCTTTGATGCAGAAAAGTAAAATAGAACAAATGTTTAAACTGTCTTTGGTTTGAAAATCACTTTTTTCTGTAATTGTTTGAGATAAAAGTTTGGTTAATGTTTCTATTTTATCTAAACAGCACAATGCTTCTGCCAAATTGTTTGATAAATCTTTATTGCTCATTAAAGTAAAAATTATCACGATAACAAAAAATAAAATATTAGACTAAAGTCTATATTATTTGCACAATAAAAGGTGTGAGTTCAAGGATTTGTGTGTTTTAATTTTGTCTAGTCTGTTTTTTATAAATTCTGCATTATGAGAAAACGGTTTTTCTGATAAAAATTTTCTATAATATCTTTGAGCAAAGCTACGTTTCCCAAGCTTGTCAAAACAAACGCCGATACCTGCATAAGCTTTATAATAATTTGGATTTAGTTTAATAGCTTTGTGCAAAACTTCAGATGCTTCTTTGTAATTTCCTAATTTCATTAAAAGTGCTGATTTGTGGTCATAAGCTTTTATAAATCCTACGGAATTTTCAATTAATTTTTGGTAAATCATAAGCGCTAATTCATATTCTTCACACATTTCGTGTGCTACTCCAAGTTGCAGAATTGCATCCGGATTATCCGGATTTAGTTGAATTGCACGAACAAAGTTTTTAATTGCTCCACATGGAGAGCCGTCAAGAAGGTGACAAAGTCCGAGTTCAAAAAATACTTCATAATTCTCGTCTTTTAAGGTTGTCGCTATATCAAGATATTTAATGGCTTTTGCATACTGTTGTAAATGTTTGTAGCATATTCCAAGTCCCAAATAACTGTCAAAATTATTTCTGTCAATTAAAATTGCGTTCAAATAGCTAGAAACAGCCTCTCTAAACATATTGCCAATACGTAATGCATCTGCTTTTTTACAAAAATTATTTTGAATAGGTGATGTACATAATTTGCCGGTATTTGAACTCAATTTTCTTCCTCACTCTCCTTATATATGATAGTTTTTTTTTTAGAGTTGAAGAACAACCATCTGATGTATAGTTTATCAATCATTGGATTTATTATTTTTCTTGTGCTATAAAATTGTTATGAATAAGTATTTGGTTGGGATATTAATTATATTTATGGGCTTACCTGTTTGGGCGGATGAAGTGTCTCTAAGCGGAGTTGAAGCAAAAAAAATTGAGTTGCCTAAAACGGATATTACCAAAAAACAGTCACTTGTTGTTAAGGATGAGCAGGTTCTGCAAGAACTTGTGAAGATGCAAAAAGACAAAGACCTTGAAGATATTGAAAATCTTTGGAAAGGAACTGTTGAGAACAATCAGGTTATAGGTTTTGCATTAAAAAAACTTTCTACTCCGGAAAGTCAAAGGAGAATTCATTCTTCTTTGATGGCTAAAACTCTTTCTGCGGTTGTTGCAGGTGCTTCTCTTGCTCCATCTTTAATTGGTGCTGATTATATGACTCAGTCGTCTGCTTTTGCGGCAGGACGTTTGGCTCAAAATTTGATTAACAGAAAAAATATGCCGACAGAAATTCCACTTACTGATACGGAATTGATTGAACTTGCAGGACTTGTAGAGAGTTTACAAGATAAAATAATTACAGCTTATTATAATTACAAAAGTTCTCTTTCTCAGTTAAAAGAAACTCGTCAGAGACTACTTTTGTATAACAAAAATTATGCAAAAGCTCTGGATGATGAGGATTTGATGGAAATTACAATATCTTCTGCTCTATATGACAATATGAGAGTTGAGGAATTTTATTATATGGAAAATGCAAAAAAATACCACCTAGAGTTGCAAAGACTTGCCGGTAAAAAAGTTGTAGATAAATTGAATTTGTATCAATTTAGTTTTAATTCAACGCTGGTTGGAGAAAAGGCGGTGAATAAATGAAAAAATTATTCATAGTTGCTTTGATTATAAATTTGATTTCTCCGGCTTATGCAGTTACTCTCGATGAAATAACAATGCCAAAACCGCCTGCATATAGAACAGGACTTTCAGAAGTGCCTGAAAAAGAATATATGGAAGCTAAAGCCGAGAATAAAGTTCATCAAGAATATGTAAAAAAAGATGCAGAACAATTTGATGCCACAGATTTGACTTATGCTGATTTGAGTATAAAACAGATTTCACGAGAGGTAGCGGCAGATTTGGAATTAGACCAAGAAGATATGATTGGGGATTTATCCGTATTATGGCAGGGAGCTGCGGCACAAAGTGATACAATTAATTTCGCGTTATACAAACTTGCAAATCCTGATGAAGATAAACCAGATGAAAAATCTGTTAAGAAAGTTCTTACAACTATTGCAAGTATGTCTACCCTTGTAGGGGCGGGAATGGGAAATCCTTTACTTGCCGGAGGTTCTTTGATAGGTGGTAATATTTTAGGTATTATGGCTCAGGATACAAAAGCTTTGAATTATAAATATACTAAAGTTACTGACGCGGATATGATTATTCTTGTCCGAAAGATTGAAGATTTGCAGCAAAGAACTGTTGACTTATATTATAATTATATGACTGCGCGGAAAAGGTTAAAAATGATTGAGCAAATCACTGCTGATAGAAAGAAAAACTATAATCTTTCTCAAGATATGTCTAAGGAGATAATTTTAATTACAGATGCATATTATAGAACAGCACTGGATAATCAAATGAAAGCTCGCTCTGATTATTATGCAAAACGTGCAGCGTTAGAACAATTTGTCGGTAATGAAACTTTTGCACAGTTTGAAAAAGATTTGAAAGAAAGGGAAGAAAAAAGTGAGCAGTAAATAGGCTCTATTTATGTTATTAAATAGAAAAAATATGAGCTGTTCACTATTTGCCAATAAATGTTTATACCATATAAAATCAACACCGGAAAACAAAATATGCAAATTGATAGCGATTTGCTTGATAATGCCATAAAAAATCAAACAAAAGAGCCTATTTTTAGGTTATATGGCTGGTCGCCGGCATGTGTTTCTTTAGGGAGAAATCAAAAAGATGATTTTGTTGACGAAAATTTATTAAAAGAAAACGGGATAGATATTGTACGTCGTTTAACCGGTGGTCGAGCTCTTTTGCATGATAACGAAATTACTTATAGTTATGTTTGTCCTATTACTTTTTTAAATCATGGTGAGAATGTTGTTGAGTCTTATAAAGAAATATCAGAACTTTTAATTAAAGCATTTGCAAAAATCTGAATATAACTTGATTTTGGAGGAATACGCAAAATTCAGGGACATAAGGATTATTGTATGCTTGTGTCTACAGGAGCTGATTTATGCTGGCATGGACGTAAATTGATAGGTTCTGCACAGTTTAGAAAACAAGGTTATATTTTGCAACATGGTTCGATATTATATGATTATGATAAGTGTTTATTAGAAAAAATTTTTAAAGAAAAAGTTGATACTTCTTCAATTGTTAGTGTAAAAGAGATAAATCTTGATATTACAAAAGACGATATTATAACTTTGTTAAGTAATGTAAATTGCTCAAATCCTTGATATAGTGTGCATTTTTGAAAAAACTTAAAATATTTATTAATCATTTTTGGCAATTCTTGTAGATAAATTTTCTTTATATAAGTACGGGGATTAATCAAAGGGGATTAAAAAGATGTCTAGCAATATTTCAGTAAATTCATTTTATAATTACTGGCAAAATATTCCGGCTTACTTAGCTCTTGGTAACAGAGCCAGCAGCATAACCGGTTTAGGTGGCAAGGAAGAAACCAGATATTTTACACTTCCTACAGGTTATCCTGATAGCACTTATGCATTAGCTTCTCAAGAATCAATTAATAATCCGAACGGTATGAGCCAATGGAATCCTTTAATGGTTGGTATTGATTTGACTCAAGGTATGTCTACAAATCCAGCATTAATCAACCAAGGTAATACAGCAGCTTGGAACTGGGGATTTTCTAAAGGTTTATCATTAAGATTATCTTCTACAATTGAAGCTCTTTCTAGCATGGAAGCTCAAATTGCATCAACAATGAAATCTGATCAATTGACAGATGCTCAAAAGCAAAGATTGCAATCTGTACTTGATCAAGTTACAGCATTGAAAGACAAAGTTGCAAAAGCTGCTCAAGCCGGAAATTTGAAAGCTGAAGATGTTGAAGCTATTCAAGGTCAAGTTGTTGCTTTGACTAAAAAAGCAGGTGAAGTAGCTCAAGAAATTTCTAAAGAAGTTCAAGAAAAAGCTGATAAAAAATCTGAAATGTCTGACAAAGTTGATAATGATGGAAAAGCAGACAGTTCTAAAAAATCAGAAACCGGAAAAGTTGATGAAAAAACAGAAGCAGGCAAAAAACAAAAAGAAAACGAAAAACAATCTGTAGATATTTGTCAAAAGATTTATGCCGGAACTGTTGGTACAACTTGGAAAGTTGATTATGGCAAAGTAAAAGAAGGCACAAGCAAAATTACGAAAGAAAATGTTGCATCAGTTTTAAATACTTGGGATGATCAATTTAATAAAAAAGGAAAAGGTTTAATTGAAACATTGTTCGACCAAGAACATTTCTGGAACCCATCTCTAAATAAACCGGCAGGTGGCGAAGGAACAAAAATTGCTGATCCTAAAAATAATATGGATATCATTTGGAACATAGTTGCAACACTTGATGAACGTGCTCAAGAATTAGATATCAAAACAAAATTAGCAGGACAATTCGCAACTGCTTATGATGAGTTGGATGATACATTTGTAGATCAAAAAGCTGTTCAAGATGCTGTTGCTGCAATTCAAAAAGCTGTAACAGAAGCTGAAAATGCTAAAGCTGCAAAATCTGCAAAAGAAGAAACAGATGGAAACGCAAAAGCAGAGGCCGCAAACAAAAAAGCAGAAGCAGACAAGAAAGAAGCTGCAGAAAATGCTAAAAAAGAAAAAGAAGCTAAAGAATTGTTCTTGAGCGATATGCGTGAAGTTCTAAAAGATGATAACGCAGAAGTCGCTAGCAAAGTTAAATATAAAGATGGCAAATTTGTTGTAAGAATTGATGGTATTGATTACGAAGGCGCTAACTATGTTGAATTAGCTAGGGCTATCAAAAATGCAGGTTATGAACCTGAACAACACTTGAAAAAAGCTGCAGTTAATAAAAAAGCATAACAAGTTTATAATTAATGATTCCTCATATTTGGTAGAAAAAAGTAGAAGAAATTAGTAGGTTAATGTGTGAAAATTTAGTCCCCCAAAAGGGGACTTTTTTTTATAAAATTATATTATGAGAGTTGTCCTTCGCGGACGGCGGGAACTTTTTGTGAAAAAAGTTCCACAAAACCATCCACACGCTCCATTCACTAATAACTAGTAAGTTCAATAAGAAAACAGTCAAACTCGCACCACATGAGCAGAGTGCGGAGTGATTATCAGAAAACTTAGGTGCTCAAACAATGACTGTTTTTGTCGTTTATTTCACTAACAAGTTATTGTTCATTCCGCTATCGTGGCATTTATGTTTTTAAATTCTCGCCCCTTGAGGGAGAGCGGAGTTGCGGACGGACGGAGTGCAACGAGTCCGGATAGCGAGCAGATGGCGCAAACTGTAACTGTGTTACTTTTGCGGAGCTCTGTGAGCGTGGAGCAAATACAAGACAGAGAGTAGGCGTCTGAGCAACGCGAAGAACGCATACGAGAGAGGGGCAGAACTTGATTCAGAGTCTATCAATTCTGTTCTCTCCCTCAATTAGGGAGAGTTAGAGAGGGTAAACAACTTAGTCTGGAATGAGGAGGAATCTATCCCCCCCAATATTAAAACTAATAAGCTGGATTCTTTCGGGCAAAGCCCTCAGAATGACGATAAAAATCTATTCTCGTCCCGTCGATGCGAGGGGAATATTAGAAGTGTTGAAGATATGAAAGAAAGTAACTTATCTGGTAAGGTCTTTTCACTTCTCACTTTTCACTAAA
>CAKUQA010000064.1 GCA_934675225.1 uncultured Candidatus Melainabacteria bacterium
TTAAAGGAACAGCTTTGGTTAACAAAATTTGACTTAATTTACCTGTATCATATCCATAACGTTTAATTATTCCGGTCATAGCAAGTAAAATACTGATTAATTTATTACCACCGGAAGATACAGCCATATCAAAATGACCTTTTTGAGCTAGAAAAACAAGTTTTAATAATTCAAAGTACTTATTTTTTCCTTTAATATCAATCAAAAATAAGTCATCAATAATATTCGTTAAATCTTTTACACTCTTACTTCTTGGCTCTAAAGCAAGAGTAATTTTTGCATTTGGGAACTCTTTTTTTAATGATATAAGTGTTGGCAAGAAAAAAATTTCATCACCTATTCCGCCAAAATTTATTGCTAATATATTCATAAGATAATTATATAACAAAAACGTTTTTTGTAGTATCATTGTTCTATGGTAAATAAAATTACAACTGCAACCGTAATCGGACTTGACGCCTATAATGTGACTGTAGAAACAGATGTTCTTGGCGGTTTGCCTGCTTTTTCAATTGTAGGTTTGCCAGATGCAGCAATAAATGAAGCTCGAGATAGAGTTCGTTCTGCCATAAAAAATTCCGGCTTTACTTTTCCGGCAAAAAAAGTTGTAATTAACCTTGCTCCGGCGGATTTAAAGAAAGAAGGTTCTAATTTTGACCTTCCGATAGCAATCGGTTTACTTGTTGAAGAAGAAGTATTACAAGAAGAAAAACTAAAAGAATATGCTTTTATCGGGGAACTTTCTCTTGATGGAGGTTTACGAGGAGTTACCGGTGTTTTACCATTAATTTTAGGTTTAAAATCTTTCGGCATAAAAAATATTTTTGTACCATTTGTTAATGCGGCAGAAGCTGCTTTAGCCGGAGATGTAAATATATTTGGTGCAAATTGTCTTGCGGATGTCGTAAACCATTTTTCTGAAAATCAAATAAAACCAACAATTATCGACATCCATAATTACTTGTCAGAAGGCTCAAAACAAGATTATATATATGATTTTAAAGATGTAAAAGGACAACAAAAAGCAAAACGCACACTCGAAATAGCTGCTGCAGGCGGGCATAATATGCTTATGATTGGTTCTCCGGGGTCAGGCAAAACGCTTATGGCAAAATGTTTTGCATCAATATTACCGCCGTTAGAGCTTTCAGAAGCATTAGAACTAACAAAAATATATAGTATTTCCGGACTTTTGTCTCCAAATGAACCATTAATGACCAAACGTCCATTCCGAGCTGTACACCACACAGCCTCTGCAAACGGAATAATTGGAGGAGGAACAGTCCCAAAACCCGGAGAAATAACTCTAGCACACAGAGGAGTACTCTTTCTTGACGAAATGGTAGAATTTCCAAGAAATGTTCTTGAAGTTTTACGTCAACCGCTTGAGGACGGTGAAATAGTTATCTCCAGAGCAAAACATTCCATAAAATATCCTGCTAAATTTATGCTACTCGGAGCCATGAATCCATGTCCTTGCGGATATCTAGGAGACAAACAAAAACAATGTACTTGCTCTGATTTTCAAATAAATCGCTATCAATCAAGACTTTCAGGCCCACTGCTAGATAGGATTGATTTACAGGTAGAGGTTCCGCGCTTAACATCTGAAGAACTTTTAAATACACTACCGGCAGCAGAATCTTCTGAAGATATCAGAAAAAGAGTTGTAAATGCAAGAAAAATACAAGCTGAACGCTATAAAAATGACAGCATTTTAACAAATTCCGAACTAACCTCTAAGCTTATCAAAAAATACTGCCAAATAGACAAACCATCAGCAGAATTACTAAAAATGGCTGCTGTTAAATATCAACTGTCCGGTAGAAAATACGACAGAATATTAAAACTTGCAAGAACAATAGCAGATTTAGACAATTCCGAAAATATCAAACAAACCCATCTTATGCAAGCTTTGCAATATAGAATGTTTAATTCCCTGTCAAATTAAAAAATCCAGCAATTAAACCAACAATAGCAGAAACTACTATATAAAATAACGGATCTCGTTTTTCTGTAATGCTTGCGATAAATAATCCGACAAGCAAAATCATTCCGCATACATTAATATTGTTAATAAACATATCAACACCAACTGCTGCTAACAAACCGCAACCGGCTGGTTTTAATGTATAAATTACAGATTGAACATATTTGTTATGCCTAAACTGCTCCAATAATTTAGAAATAATTATAATTAATATTAACGAAGGCAATATTACTGCAGTGGTCGCAACAAGTGCCCCTTCAACACCACCGGTCATAAACCCTGCAAAAGTCGCAACATTTACCCCAACAGGCCCCGGAGTAATTGAAGAAACAGCAATCATATCAGCTAATTGTTTTGTTGTATACCATTTTTGAACATCTGCAATATGGTATAAAAACGGCAACGTAGCATATCCGCCACCAAAAGAAAACAAGCCTATATGGAAAAATTCTAAAAATAATTTCACATAAATAATCATTCTCTTTTATCTCCGTTTTTTCCACCAAACTCAATATTTTTAGCAATTTGTAACCAAATACCAATAAAAATTGCAAGAACAATCAATGCAGCAGGAGGAGCTTTAAAACAACCTGAAAGCATAAATGTTATAAAAAATATCCAACAGGTAAATTTGTCAACAACACTTTTTCGCCACATTTCTTTTACTGCAAGAAAAATCAAAATTAATACAGCGACTCCAACCCCCCAGAATATACTTTGAATAAATTGCATTTTTACAACTTGTTCCAAAATCCTTGCAATAATTATTATCGAAACAAAAGCCGGAAGAACAATTCCAAAAGTCGCAGTTATAGCGCCTAACGTACCACGTAATCTATAACCTGTAAATATCGCGGTATTTGCAGCTATAATACCTGGAACACTTTGACTAAGCGCATAATATTCACATAATTCGTCTTCTTCAATCCAATGTTTTTTATCAACTAACTCAGATTGTAAAAGTGGCAAAATAACATATCCGCCACCTAATAGCAAAGTTCCAACTTTAAAAAACGTCTTGAATATTTGATAAAGTGTCTTTTCCATAAAATTATTATATACAAAAATCAAGCAAAATAGCAAATAAATTCAATATATTGACAAAAACAGCTTAATAGTAAATAATAAAAAAAGAATAAAAGGAGATTGAAAAATGTTTAATAATAATTCAATGATTGCCCCCCCCCCGATGGCAATTTAACTAATAAAAAATTACGTATAAATAAGAAGTTTTTTGCTCGTTTTCTCTTTTCGTTTAATCACAAAATAGCATTTACATTGGCAGAAGTCTTAATTACCCTTGGTATTATTGGAGTTGTTGCAGCACTAACTTTGCCATCATTAATAAATAATTACCAAAAACAGGTTATTGAAACTAGACTTTCTAAGTTTTATACAACCATAAATCAAGCTGTAACAAATTCTCAAATAGAAAACGGAGATTTTAGGGATTGGGAACTTACAGCAGAGAACAACCTTTATGATGTCTATCTGAAAAAATACTTAAAAATCACTAAAGAAACAAATGAAAATTTCCAACGGCATATATATTTACCAGATGGAAGTTATTTTTACGAAACTTTTTCAAATTCTGATTTTAGAGATATATTTTACTGCCCTTTAGGTAATTCTTGCAATCGTCCAGGAATTGACAGATATAGGTTTGCATTTAGTAGTATCTTACCAGAAAGAACACAAATTACATTGTTTAAAAATCCTATAGAACCATATACTTGGACTTGGGATGGTACAGATATAAACACCCTAAGAACAGCAGGAACTTTTGGTTGTAACAAGGAAAATCTAAAAACGACTCCAACAGAACAACAACAGGATCAAGCAGCATTTTGTACTGCTGTAATTATGGTCAATGGTTGGAAATTTCCAAAAGATTATCCATGGTAAAACTAAAACATCCGCTTTCTAGAAAGAAATCGGATGTTTTTTAATTATGAATTTAGAGTTGCTTTCAAACGAGTCATCGCTCTTGCAATTGCGGCTTCTGCTCGTTTAGCATCAATTTCGGCTTCAGAATCTGCTAATCTTGCTTTCGCCCTATTTAACGCATCCTTTGCTCTTGCAACGTCTATTTCGTCTCCGCGTTCTGCTGTTGTAGTAAGTATCAAAGCTTCGTCATCCTTATATTGGAAAACTCCACCCATTGTTGTAAAAAAGATAGGCTCACCATCTTTTATTGCTTTAGTAACACCTATATCTAACGCTGCCATAACAGGAACGTGATTTTTCAAAATACCCATTTCACCATCAGTGGTTTTGGTATATAATTCTTCAACATTTTCGTCAAATACAACTCGTTCATGTGTAATAATTTTTAAGTGCATAGCATTTCCTTTATATAGCTGAGGTGAAAAGTGAACAGTTTCTTAAAAATGAACTATTCACCATTCACTACTCACTATTCACCTATTTCAATGTCTTTGCCTTTTCTACAGCTTCTTCGATAGTACCTACCATATAAAAAGCTTGTTCCGGCAAGTCATCATGTTTACCTTCAATAATTTCTTTGAAGCCTCTGATTGTATCTTCAAGTTTTACATATTTACCATCAATACCAGAGAATTTTTCAGCAACAAAGAAAGGTTGTGACAAGAATTTTTGAATTTTTCTTGCTCTGTTAACAGTTTCTTTATCTTCTTCAGACAATTCATCCATACCAAGAATTGCGATAATATCTTGCAACTCTTTGTATTTTTGAAGAATTTCAAGAACACGTCTTGTTGTATTATAATGTTCTTCCCCAATAATATTCGGGTCAAGTACTCTGGATGAAGATTCCAACGGATCAACAGCCGGATAAATACCCAAAGATGCAATCTGTCTTGACAATACAGTTGATGCATCAAGGTGTGAGAATGTTGTAGCCGGAGCAGGGTCAGTCAAGTCATCCGCAGGTACATAAATAGCCTGTACAGATGTAATTGAACCATCTTTTGTAGATGTAATTCTTTCTTGCAATTCACCCATTTCATTTGCCAAAGTTGGTTGATACCCAACAGCTGATGGCATACGACCTAACAAAGCTGATACTTCAGAACCTGCCTGAGTAAATCTAAAAATATTATCAACGAAAAGCAATACATCCTGTTTTGAGAAATCTCTGAAATATTCAGCAGCAGTCAAAGCAGAAAGACCAACTCTCATTCTGGCTCCAGGTGGCTCGTTCATTTGTCCGTAAATCAATGCAACCTTGTCGATTACACCGGATTCTTTCATTTCGTTCCAAAGGTCGTTACCTTCACGAGTTCTTTCTCCAACACCACCAAATACTGAAACGCCTGAATGCTCCATCGCAATATTGTGAATAAGTTCCATAATCAAAACGGTTTTACCAACACCGGCACCACCGAATAGACCAATCTTACCACCTTTTTGGTATGGTTGAAGCAAGTCAATAGCCTTGATACCGGTTTCCAAAACTTCAACATTCGTATTTTGGTCTACCAATTTTGGAGACTCTCTATGAATTGGCAAATAAGTATCAGTTTCAATAGGTCCCATTTTATCAACAGGATCTCCTGTTACGTTTAAAATTCTGCCCAAAATAGGTTTTCCTACAGGAATTTTAATCGGTTCATTTGTGTTTAAAACCTTCATTCCTCTTTTTAAACCGTCAGTTGATGACATGGCAACTGTTCTAACTCTGTTACCACCAAGCATTTGTTGAACCTCGGCAACAACATAAGAGCCATCGTCTTTTGTAATATGAAGCGCTGTATAGATTTCAGGCAACTCTCCTTGTTGAAACTCAACATCTATAACAGGACCGATAATTTTTGTAATTAATCCCTCTTGTTTCGTTAATGTTTCCATTTCCTCTCTCCTTTTCGATAGGATTATTATAATACAAGAAAAAATTTTTGACAATTAGTATTTAAGAGTTCAGTAATTACAATACTTTCCGTATTTATTGATAGACTATTCACAACTTCTTGCAAGATTTGTAAATATAATATATACTATCATTATGAATATTTTACAAAAAATAGTTTATTTCTTTTTAGAAAGACAAGAGAAAGCTTTAACAAAAAGATTAAGCAGACACCTAAAAACATCAAGTTCAAATTCTACATCCAAAACAGTTGTCTCTAAGGGTGTAACCATGACACTTAATGCAGAAACAGAAAAGAATAAAGACTTAGTTTTAAAAAATGTATCTGATATTATCAAAGGCTGTAACAATGATATTACAAAGCTTTTAGCCTACATCCAAAGCAAAGGGACCAAAATAGTTCGTCTTGACAATGCCGATAAAATTTTAGCAGTAATTAAAGAGGAAGAAGGACTAATAACTCCACTTGAAGGGATTGAAGCTTTTTATATTAACATGGTTACAAATTCCGGTTTTTCATTTAAAACAAAACCCATGTTTATAATGCGCAACGGACAAATCGATCCATATTATATGGCACACCAATTCTACAAATGGTATGCCATGCAAATGAAGCTCCCCGGATTTGATTTTATGTCACAAAAGATTTTTAAAATCTACTTAAATTCTGATGGAGCAATACTTTCCAACTTAACACTTGATGAAATGACCGGACTAAAAGAAGCTATTGCAAGAGACCAAGAAGCAACAACTTTTGCTCTTGAACTTGCAAAACAAAAAGAAGGCTCCAAAAAAGTTCTTGAAAAAATGCAAGATGGCGGAGCTAACGTATAAACGAAATAACAAAAAAAAAATAAAAAAGGCTGTACAAAACAAAAGTACAGCCTTTTTAGTCCAAATTTATTGATTACTTTCTGTTGTAAAACGAAAATCTTCAACCCAAGTTTGAAAACCTCCTAATAACATCATGACAGGATAACCGTATTCAGCCAGTAATAATGCAGCTTTCACAGCTAAACGGCATTGTTCGTTATAACAATAAACAACATTAATTTCTTCTTTTGAAAGCTTACCTAAATTGTCAGCAAGTTCCTCTTTAGGAATTGAAATTGCAGTCGGAATATGTGCAATTTGATAATCTTCCGCACGACGAACGTCAATAAGTTTAATCTTATTTTCATCAATCAAATCCCCATTAATTCGATCCTTAAAAATTCAGAAAAAATTAAAAATCCGAAATTTTGGGGATTGATTTCTTGATTTCTAAAT
>CAKUQA010000065.1 GCA_934675225.1 uncultured Candidatus Melainabacteria bacterium
AGCCAAAAAATATCCAATGGTTGATTTTGCGGGCTGGAAAAATTCGGATGAAATAGATAAGTATGCTGTAAAGGCAAAGGGATTAGTTTTTCCTTCTGTATGGTATGAAGCGGCCCCTTTAACAATTCCAGAGGTAATGGGAAAATATGGGCTGCCTTGTATAGTGTCTGATGCATGTGCAGGACAGGATTATATTAATAATGGAATTAATGGATATATCTTTAAAAATGGAGATGTAAATGATTTAATAGATAAGTTGAATTTATTAGATATGAAATCAAAAAAATTACAGGAAAATATTTTACATAGCTTTAATAGAAATATGTATTCAAAAAATACTCATGCTAGTAATTTAATTAAAGAATATAATAAAATTCTAGAGAAAAATGTAAAATATTTGTAAATTAATAGGAGAGAATTTATGCTAAAAAAAATTAATGCGGCGATAAATATAATACTTGGTAATATGATTATAAATAAAATTCCAAGTAGGACTATTAGACGAGGCTTTTATAAAGCTATGGGAATGAAAATAGGCAAAAATTCAGTGATTTTCCGAAGAGCAGATATATTAGCTCCCCATTCAATAGATATTGGAGAAAATACATCTATAGGTTGGTTTTGTCATTTAGATGGCAGAGGAGGATTAAAAATTGGTAGCAATACCAACATTTCTAGCTATACGAAATTTGTTACAGGAACTCATGATACAGATTCTACCGATTATGTTACTGCACAATTTAAACCAATTTCTATTGGGTCTCGTGTATGGATATGTACAGGTGCAATTATATTACCAGGAGTAAATATTGGAGATGGGGCAGTAATAGCAGCAGGTGCAGTCGTTACTAAAGATGTTCCACCATATACAGTGGTTGGTGGTGTTCCAGCAAAATCGATAAGAAAACGTAGGGAAGATCTTGATTACTGTTTACCAAAGGCAACAATTCTCCATTAGTTATATTTTTAAGAGGAGGAAATGTAACTGTAAATTTTAACAGTTACATATTAGCTATAATGAATATAAGAAAAATAAAATTTGAAAAAGTAATATGGATACTTGTATCTGTTTTGAGTTTGCTTATTTCAATGGCTGTAATGCTGGATATAAATAAACCAATTTATTATACATGGTTGCCACTTCTTCCGTTATCATTTGCAATTATTAATTTTTTTTCATATGGAATATATGAAAATATTTTTGATTTTTCTCATAATCTTGCAAAATTAATAATTCATGTATTGTTTTTTATTAGGGAATCTGTAGCTATATATTTTCTTTATAAAGGTGGTTATGTTGCAACATTGAATAAACTATCTGAAAAAAATGTTAACGCAGGAATTGCATTAATGATTTTTGAAACATGTTGTGTTTACATTGTTTTAAATTTTTATGGGAAAATTCATTTTAAATTAGGAAAACTACATTCTTTTAAACCAACTATAAAAAATGGAAAATACAAAAAAAGTAAATATAAATTTGTAGGATTTATTATGATGGTTTGTGTTCTTTTTTGTATATTAGCATATGCTATATCTCCATTGATTAGAAATTCCTATTCAGCTTTGTGGGATTCTTCATTATTATCAACGGACGGATACTTTTTGGCAAAAATGGAAGCCCAAGCTGGTTCAAAAGATAGAATTTTATTCACACTTTTTAATGTGTTTTTTGATTTTACTAGAATTCTTTTTCCGTGTTTGGTTTTATATGAATTAAGAAAAAAAATAGGTGATAAATTTGGTTGTGTTGCAGTAGGAGCTATTTTATGTGTAATCCAATTTGCGATGATATTAAATGAAAATATATATATATTAATAACAGTTATGATAATTGGAATTTTTATGCTAAAGATATTTCCTAAATATAGAAATTTCATGAAAAGAATGTTGATTGTTGTTGGTACAATTGTGGTAGTGTACTATTTCATATCTGTTGCATTTACTGTTTCAGTTGGGAAAGAAAATATCTATGAAATATTTAGTGATATGTTTCAAATATATTTTCCAGGTATAACTAATATTGCTTGTGGATTTAATATAGTAGATAATAATATTTTAAATACATTATTTTTTGATATTTATGAAGCCATACCTTTTCATAGCACATTGTTTGGATTATCTGGAGATAGGCTTAGTGACTTATATAACGCATGTAATGGAGTGAAATACACAATTTGTCCTGGTATCATACAATCATATCATTATTTTGGAATTTTTGCGCCAGTAGTTACTTGTTGTATTGTTATAATAGCATTAAAAACACAGAAGAAACTAAATGATTCTAAAGATATGTTTGCATATGCTGCGTATGCATTACTATTAATTTATACATCTATGACACCGGTTTGTTATTACCCAACAGTTTTACTATCTAGATTTTTAAGTACAATTTTACCAATGCTTATAATTTCAAAATTTGCGGGAAATAATTATACATTTAATAGAATTGGTATCATAGAAGAATAGGAGGTTTATTAATGATAGGTCTTGTAACGTGTTTTTGGGTGAAGAATTATGGAAGTGCATTGCAATCTTATGCAACGCAAAATATATTAGATCAGTTAAATGTGGAAAATGAAACTATTAATTATTCTGTGTCTAATGAACCGTTTTTAAGAAGATTAAATATTATTTTGCATAAATTAAGATACCCTAGTGTTCGCAAAGCAAAGTATGATAAATATATAAATAAAAATGAAATGCATAAATCTGAAGAATATGAAAATGGTATTAAGGATAGAATGCAGGCGTTTGATTCGTTTATAAAATCGCAGATTAGATTTTCGAATCCAATCAAAGATAGGAAGCAGTTGAGAGAACAATCTTTAAAATATTCTACAATTATTGTAGGAAGTGATCAGTTGTGGCTTCCAGAAAATATTGAGGAAGATTATTACACATTATCTTGGGTTCAAAAAGGTATTAAGAAAGTATCTTATGCTACAAGTTTTGGAGTATCAGCAATTCCTCGAATGACAAGAAAGAAAACAAAAGAATTTTTACTTGGGATGGATAATATTTCTGTTAGAGAATTATCTGGTGCTAATATCGTTAAAGAAATTTCTGGTAAAAATGCAGAAGTTGTCTTAGACCCTACTCTATTATTAACTAGAGCAGAATGGGATAGTTTAAGTAATGGGAGTAGAATAATTGAAGAAAAATATATTTTTTGCTATTTTATGGCTAAAGGTAAGAATAAAAGAAAATTTGCCGAAAAATTAAAAGAAAAAACAGGATATAAAATAGTGGTGTTAAGACATTTAGATGAATTTATATCTGATGATGAAAATTTTGGAGATTATGCACCATATGATATTGGGCCAATTGAGTTTATTAATTTAATAAAAAATGCAGAATATGTTTGTACAGATTCATTTCACGGAACAGTTTTTTCAATAATTAATCATAGAGAATTTTTTACTTTTAATAGGTATGAGAAAGAGGTTCAGGGGTCAACGAATACCCGATTAGCTTCATTGTTAAAATTATTAGGATTAGAAGATAGAATAAATAATAACAAAATAGAGAATGAAAATATTATAAACTATGAAGAGGTTGATGATAAACTGTTAAAGTTACGTGAAAAATCTTTAAAATATTTAAAAAATGCAATAGATTGGAATTAGAAAGATGCAGATATTGAGTGAGAAGAATCAATGTTGTGGATGTGAAGCCTGTGCAAATGTTTGCCCAAAACAATGTATATCAATGTTGCCGGATAAAGAAGGGTTTTTGTATCCAAATATAGATAATACATTGTGTATTAATTGTAAAAAGTGTGAACATACATGCCCTGTAATTAATAAAGAGAAGAATGAAATCCAAATTCTAAAATCATATGTAGTGCAAAATAAGAATTCACTGATTAAAAAGGAAAGTACGTCTGGAGGTTTCTTTTCTTGTATTGCAAATTATGTGTTAACATCTGGAGGACTTATTTATGCTCCAATGTTTAATGAGAAAATGAAGGTGCATCATACCAAAATTACGAACAGTGAAGATTTAGCTTTGGCAAGGGGATCTAAATATGTTCAAAGTGAAATAGGTGATTGTTATAGGCAGATAAAAAAAGAATTGGATGCAAAAAAAGTAATTTGTTTTGCAGGTACGCCATGTCAAATAGAAGGATTAATTAAATTTTTAGGGAAAAGTCCTGAGAATTTAATAACGGTTGGTGTAGTGTGTCATGGTGTTCCTTCACCTAAAGTATGGGAGAAGTACATATCTGAAATTCAACAGAAATATAAAAAGAGAGTAGTATTTGTTAATTTTAGAGATAAGACTTTAGGATATCATAGATCAGGAATAAAAATATATTTTGAAGATGGTTCAAATAAAGTGATGACTCCGCCAGATATATATTTGAGTACCTTCTTTGCTGAAATTTGTTCTAGGCCATCTTGCTATCAATGTAATTTTAAAGACTTAGGAAGGGTGTCTGATTTTACTTTATTTGATGCGTGGCATGCACAAGATCCCAAAATAGGATTGGATAATGAAGGGGCAACAAATGTTTTTATAAATTCTATAAAAGGAATTAGAATTTTTGATCAGTTGAGCAATAATTTTATTTTTAAAGAGACAGATTATAATCAAGCAGTTAGCGAAGATGGCATAATGGTTTTGAATTCGGCAGTGCCAAATATTAATAGAATCAATTTTTTGATAATATAGATAACTATAAATTGAGTGAATTGCAGACTCAATATTATCCATTATCTACTAAACAGCATATAAAATATATAATTAAAGATATATTAAATCGTATAGGCTTACTTGAAAAGATAGATGGGATTAGGTGATTAATGTGAATGATAAATTTAAAAAATTAGCATCAAATACAATGATTTTTGCAATTGGTAGTATTGGTTCTAAATTTATAACATTTTTATTGGTTCCTATTTATACAAATACATTAACAACAGCAGAATATGGAACTACAGAAATTGTTGTGACTGCAATAAATTTGCTGATTCCTTTTTTATCTTTATCAATTCAGGATGCTGTATTGCGCTTTGGATTAGCACCAGATGTTGAGACTAAAAAGGTAATAAAGAATGCTGTTTTTATTGTAGGAATAGGTTCAATTATATCTTGTTTATTAACTCCGGTATATGGATTATATGATGCAATAGGACAATGGGCAGGATATTTTTCTATTTTAATAATATTAAATATGTTTAGAACTATTTTTTCTCTTCAGGCTAAGGCAATCGAAAAGAATATAATATTTACAATAGATGTATTGATGTATTCATTATTAACGTGTGGAGTAAGCTGCCTGTTTTTAATAGTTTTTAAACAAGGAATAGCTGGTTATTTTAATGCATTAATAATTGCCAATATAGTATCAATTGTTTTTTTGGGAACAGCATGTGGAATATGGAAAGAAATTATATATACAAAATTGGATAAAAATTTAATGCGGCAAATGTTAACATTTTCTGTACCATTAATTTTTAATGCGGTTTCATGGTGGATTGCAAATTCATCGGATAGATTGATGCTGAATTATTTTAATGGAGCAGGAGATGTTGGATTGTATTCTGTAGCAGCTAAAATTCCTTCTATTATTACTAGCATAACAAGTATATTTAATCAAGCATGGATGATTTCTTCAGTGACAGAATATGATTCTACTAATGATAACTCATTTTATTCAAAGACATTTAATGGATATAATTTTGTTCTGATTTTTTGTACTGCATTGGCAATTATTGTAATAAAACCATTTATGTATCTATATGTAGGAACAGATTTTAGATCTTCATGGATTTATGTTCCGTTTTTATTGGTGGGAGCTATTTTTTTCTCATATGCTAATTTCTTTGGAGCAATATATATGTCGGCGAAAAAAAATGTTAGTATTATGATTACAACTTTAGTAGCAGCAATTGCAAATGTTATTCTTAATTATTTTATGATTCCTCGATGGGGAATTCAGGGGGCTGTTATAGCAACCATGATTTCTTATATTATAGTAGGAATGTATAGATTATTAGGGGCACAAAATATTGTTCGAATGAATATTAATATGAAAAAAACATTTGTTGCATTGATATTATTGATGATAGAAAGCATAGCAACAATCGGTGAAGGTAAAATGCTAATTGTGTCAATTGTATGTGCTATAGTGATATTTATAATGTATATGGGAATGATTAAAGATTATGTACTTTCAATAAAACAGAAAGTACATAAGATAAAGTAGAGCAGTAAAGAATATGATTATTGAGATTTTTTATGCATTTTTAGTTCGAATTATAAAATTGTTCCATAGAAATTTTATAGCAACGATTTTTGTTAGTATATTAGTTGTTTTAGTTAGAAGAAAATATAAGTTATCAGATATAAAAAATGAACTCAATTTTATTTGGAATGATATTAAAAAAAAACATAGATATAGAAATGAATGTTACTTAATAACATGGACTATATTTATGTTGTTTTGTACAGTATTTACAAGAGATTTTAGAAATCCATTTGAAAATATACTTGGTAATTGGTTACCTTATAATGTTGAGTTTTCATATGTAAAATTGGATTGTATTGAGAATATTTGCTTATTTATACCATATGGTTTTTTAATTAATTTAGTAAGAATGAAAACGATTAGAGATAATGTTAGTAAAGTGTTTCTAACATCATTAGGTATAGAATGTTTTCAAATTATTACTTTATCAGGTACATTTCAATTTTCTGATATATTTTATAATGTTATCGGAGGGATAATTGGAATTCTTATAAACAGTGGAATTTATCATAATAAGCAATAAAATTAAGAGGAAGAAAAATATGAGAACAGTATTAGTCATTATGGCAGCCGGTATCGGTTCCCGATTCGGTGGTGGAATCAAACAACTTGCTCCAGTTGGTTTAAATGGAGAGATTATCATGGATTATTCTATCCATGATGCAATAGAAGCAGGCTTCAACAAAATAGTTTTTATTATCCGTAAGGATATTA
>CAKUQA010000066.1 GCA_934675225.1 uncultured Candidatus Melainabacteria bacterium
CATTACCGGCGCCATAGCCGCCAATACAATGCTAATTATTAGCATTACAACCATCATTTCAGCCAATGTGAAGGCTGACATACTTCTGCGTGTATGTTGCATTAACTATCCTTTCTATACGGGATATTAATTATTCAATTTTGTTTCTTTCATTCCTCGTAATATTCTCATTATACCCGTTTTTTGAAAATATGCAACATGTTGAAGTATAAAAAACTTAACAGACTTATTTTTTTTCGATTGCAAATAGCCCAACAGAATAACCGCTTACGGTAATGTTTATAACCACTGGTAAAGTACATAATCTAATATGGTTTTTTAAAAAATATTTTTTCGTGAATTTTTTATAAAAAATTCATTACACAAGGAGGTAAAAATGACAATTAAAAAACTTACTGTGGCAGCTGCAATTGCCGTTGGAATAGCAACGTGTTCCTTGAATCAAGCGATTGCGGCTTGTCCTTGCGCAACCCCTGAAACACCGGCACCTTGCGCGGAACCGTTACCTGTTGTAACAGGGCCTGCATGTCCATGTGAAACAGTTAAGCCAAACACATGTTCAAAATGCAAAAAAGCTATGCCTGATTGCGATTGCAAAAAACAGGAAGCAAAACCATGTGACCCATGTGAAAAACAGAAAAAATCTGACTGCGGATGTCCTGACGAAATTAGCTGTGACAAACCTGCAGACCCAGCATGTGCAATTTGTCCACAAACAGGAAAACCTGACAGAAAAGACATGAAACAGGTTTATGGCTACCCTAATGCCATCTACGGTACAAACAATTATGTAGGTCAACCTGCAAACTCAATCTTTTCAACAGACACTCCGCATGCAGCAACTGCAAGAGCTTTATCATCAGCAATTAATGGTACAACTGTTGCAACTGACGGTCAAATCACAGGAGCTGCAACTCAAATGCCTTGCTTAAACGAAGCTCCTACACGTCATAACGGTATTCCGATTGACAGAAATGAACGACTTATGGACGGAAACAACTGCCCAATTGATTTTCAGTCAACAAACTCAATTGATGCAGTAAAAAAATCATTCGTACCTTATGAAATTCCCAACCAAATAATGCAGACAACAGGTGCTGCAGCAAATTTGGGCGGTTGCCAATTCCCAGATGTGCCAAACGGTTTCTGGGCAGCATGTGATATCGACAAACTTGCAATAAATGATGTTGTTGTCGGTTATCCTGATGGATATTTCAAACCAAACAGAAATATTTCGCGTGCTGAATTCGCTACAATTTTGGTTAAAGGTTTCAACTTAGACAAGTGTGAAATGCCAAGAGAAGGTTTGTTCAAAGATGTTCCTAGAAGCAATTGGGCTAACCCTGCTATTGCAAAAGCCGTTGACGAGGACTTGTTAAAAGGTTATCCTGACGGCAACTTTAGACCAAATCACCCTGTAACCAGAGTAGAAGCTCTTGCTACAATTGCAAAAGGTATGACTTGCGATATCGACCAATGCAAAGCTGATGAGATTTTAAACAAATATGCAGATGGCGGCTCTATTCCAAATTGGGCAAGAATTCCGGTTGCAAAATCACTTGAAAACGGCGCTTTGAAAGATATGCCTAATCCAAACATGATTATGCCTAACAAAGAAGCTTCTCGTGCAGAAGTTGCCTCAATGATGCAGACTGTTCGTGTAGCTTTAGGTTACGACACAAACCCTAAAACAGCTAACAACATCTGCCCTGCTTGCCCTGTAAACAAAAACGCTTTTGTCGAAAATGAAGAAATCGTAAAAATTCCGACATTAAAAGTTAAAATGATTGACCAATTGACTGCAAAATCTTCTCACGTTGGTCAGTACTTCAGAGCAAACACTCTTGAAGATGTAACAATTAACGGCGTAACTTACCCTTGCGGTTCTACCGTAACAGGTCAAGTAGTAGAAGTTATCAGACCATCAGGTTGTGATAAGGGTGCTTTAAAATTGTCATTCACTGATATTAAAAACGGTGATTGCAAAACAAAATTACCTAAACAAATTTTACAAGCACAAGTCAACAAATCAAAACAGGTTAACCCTGTCGCAAGATTGGTTGAAATGCCGTTTACACTAGCAGGTTCACTAGTTGGTGTAGCTGGTAGAACCGTTGGTGGCGTTGTTACAAACCTTGGTAACGCTGTAGAAAACGTTTCTAACGATGCAGGTTACATGTTAGGACACGCATTCCAAGGTCAATTCGGAGCTGCAGCACGTAGCTTAGGAGATGGCTTGTGGGAAACTGTTAAAGCCCCTGTTGACGTAACAAGAACTGCTCTTTCAGGTACAATGGGCTTATTCCAAACTACAGGCGACGAATTTGCTTACCTTGTTGACCCTCGTGGATACAAAATCTCCGCAGTTAACCCAAGAGAACACATTACTATTGCTTTCGGATGTAATGAGTAAAAGCAACTGGTAAATTAAAACTTAATTAACTCAGTCGCTTAATAAACACAGTACATATTGTTCGTTGTCTGGAGAAATCCGATATCTACAAAAAAGGTATCGGATTTCTTTTTATATCAACATTGATAGACTCTGAATCAAGTTCAGCCCCTCTCTCGTATGCGTAATTCGCGTTGCTCTAACGCATACTCTCTCTCCCCGTTGGGGCGAGAGTATAATAGTTATCGTCATTCTGAGCGAAGCGAAGAATCTACTGAATTTCTTGCCAGCCATGCGATGTTTCGGCTCCGCCTCAACATGACAATTTTTCTCAATTGTTTATTAAACCAATATTTTTATTATTGACATAGTGTCTGCTATTGAGTACACTATTAATATATGAAGTCTAAAGTTGTCAAATTTGTTAAACTCAAAAATGAAGAACCATGTTTAGATTGGTTAAACTCCTTAGATAAACTCACCAGAGCAAGAATTAAAAGTAGATTAACCAGATTATTAGAAGGAAATTTTGGAGACTGCAAAAAACTTGATAATGAAATATCAGAGCTTCGTTTCAAATTTGGCTCAGGATACCGAATTTATTTTACAGAAATTGATGATGTGATTATTTTATTAATAAATGGTGGCGATAAATCTACTCAATCCAAAGATATAAAAAAAGCAAAATTGATACTTCAGGAATGGAGAAAATTACAATGAAAAATTTACGATACACAACAGATTTAGAAGAATTTATTATTAATGATTTAAAAACTGATGAAGATATAAAGTTATACTTAAACGCAAGTTTAAAAGATTATCTTGAAGATGGAGACTTTAATTCATTTTATCGTGCTTTAGAAATTGTCATTAAGGCAAAAGATACAATTTCCAATTTCGCCAAAAAAGTTGGAATATCTAGAAGTCACTTATATAGTTTGTTTAAAAATGAAAAAGAACCAAAGTTTTCAACAATAGTTAAAATTTTTCAAGAATTGGGTTATGAACTTGAAGTTGCATAAATCATATTTTCTTTTTTATTAAATTAACAAATTTTTCAATAGCTTTAATATCTTCTTTTGAAATTAATGGAAATATGGATTATTTGCATTGTAAAGATTTAGGATTTAATACTAAAACAAAATGCAAATAATCTGCTTAGCACCAAAAACCATTCATTCCAAACATAGTCGGGCCTGCAAACATAAATGGAGAATTGCACCCACAACTTCTTCCAAAAAATCCACTATTATAAAATCCTCCACCGAATGGACCACATCCATAAAGTGTTGAATAAGGATTTACCATTCCGAAAATTCCATAAGGAGATGTTAATAGCGATGCACCCAACAATCCGGCTGTAGCTTTTGTATTAGCTTCCGAATTTCCATAACCGGCGTTGGCATTAATTGCATACCCAAGATAACTTCCGGAATTCTCTTGTATATTTTTGGCAGCAGAATTTCGCACTAAACCGTTTGCAATATTCATTCCAAAATTCGCAACTGCATTACCTGTATTTACGCCATTATTCTTGTCTTGCGCATAACCTAATGCACTGCCTAAAATGGCATTAATATTACTTGTTGCATATATAATACTGTCTAAACCCATAATATTCTCTCAATTATATGCTTTATATATAATATAAAGTTAAAAATTTTTTATTAATTGCTAAAATTTAAAGTTTTGTAAACAATTATTACAAGTTTAGTAGAAAATCCTAAAGTTTTCTTCAAATATTGCCGACAAAAAGAATAAGGAAACAATAGAAAAGGGATAACTGATATGGTAACAAGTGTTTATAATGCACAATACAAATTAGGAATTGATACTACTACTTTGAAACAAGTTTCAAATGAAATTTTGAAACGTGCTGCAGAAAAAAACAGCCAATATAACACAAGTTCTGTATCTTCAAATACCAATATTTTTAAAAATACTCAAAATCTTGGTATTGATTTGTACAACGGAAAAGTTGATACAACAGTTGCTCGTCAAGTTGCTATGAACAATTCAGGTATGCAAATTCAACTTAACCAAGATGTTTTGAAATCTATTCAATACTTAAACTCTCAAGCTGCACAAAATATTCAAAAAAATGTTGAAGGAAAAATTACAGTTGCTTTAAATGAAGGTGTTGGCAATACACAAAAAACAGAAGCTGCTCCAAAATTCAACAGTATAGTAAGTTTGGCAGCAGGAAAAGACAAAAACGGCTCAGCTCCTTCTTACAAAGGCGAATTTTTATTTATCAAAAAAGATAAAGAAAAAGAAGAAGCTGTTGCATAAATTTAAAACTTGCTCACTACAAAAGCCCTTTGGCTACTTGTGAAAACATTTGGCAATATTAAGGTATAACCTTATAGACTGTGCCCAGAAAAAATGACTTTATTTGTCCTCTTTCATTTCACGGGCAATATTATAAAATTCTTCTTCAAGCTCTTGTTCGGCATTTTCTTGTTTATTTTCTTTATGATTATTTTTTTGCCTGTCGCGTTCTCTCTGTTCTTCAAGAGCTTTTTTACGAGAATTAATAACGTTAGCAACATTCATCATAGCAAGAGAATTTAGTGTAGCACGTAATACTGCACTTCTGTCTGTATATTTTTGGCTATCAGATGTTTCTTCTTCCTCGGCATTTCTTTGTTGTACAAAATATTCACCACCTTGCCCCATTTTATCATCCTGAGTTTTGGCAGCTGTACCTGAAATATCTCCACTTTTAAAGTTGAAAGATCCTCCGATGCCGAAGAACCCTGCCGACCTGTTATCGACCATACGTCTAACCCTCGTTTGTGTTTATTCAATCTCTCATGATATATTAACAGATTGAATGATATTTTAACTCGTCTGAACAGATTATTTTGCTAGTTTATTAATAAAACTTTACATGCTAAATTATTAGGTATTAATTCAGTAAATACATAGTTTTAAGGATAATTTTCTTTGTTGAAAAAAACAATCAAATATGTTATTATAAAGAAAGAATTTGAACATAGGAAGGATATTATGAGAAGATTAAAAGGTTTTACTCTTACGGAATTAATGGTCGCTATGGCAGTAATTGGGATACTAATAGCAGTTGTTACTCCTGCAATTATGAAAACAAGGCCAAATAAAAATAAAATGATGATTAAAAAGAGCTTTTATACAACTGAACAAATTATCAGCACACTAATCAATGACGAAAAGTTGTACCCTGATATGCGTGATGTATGTGAAGCCAACGAACCATCGGCAGATGCTACTAATATTTATTGTGCATGGGGCTTTGATTATGACAACAGTGTCACATACGAGGGAGAAACATATAATGGGGCTACAAAATTTGCAGACTTATTTGCTTCTCGATTGAATGTAAAAACTTCTGACGATACAAATCATGTTTATACTACAACAGATGGTATTAAATGGGATTTAAGCGGAGCAGCTACTGCTTGGACAAAATCCGCAGGTACACCGGGAACTTTTGCTGCTCACGGAGAAGGTACCGCAGGAATGAAAACAATTCTCATTGATGTAAATGGAGACGAAGCTCCTAATTGTAGGCAAAGCGGCGAAGGTTGCAGCGAAGATAACTTTGACCAATACCAAATAGAAATTCTTGCTACAGGGAAATTAAGAATTGCTCCTGCAGATGCAAAAGCTGTAGAATATGCAACAATAAATACATCAATTAGAGATAACATGAACTAAAGTTTAAAGTAACCGAACAATCGCGCCTGAATAAGGTGAGGAAAGTCCGTGCATTCAAGAACAAGCAGCCGGAGAAACTCCGGACGGTGTGAGCCGGTGGATAGGACCACAGAAATGAAAACTGCCGATGAACAGAGATGTTACAGGCGATGGTGCAACGGTGAGTTAAGAGCTTCACCAGCGATATCGAGAGATATCGGCTAGGCAACCCCCTGCAGAATGCAAGATTAAATTGAAGGTTATAAAGGCTGTTCGCCAACTTCAAAAATATCGCTAGAGATTGGAAGTAATTCCAATACCAGACAGATGATTGTTTAAAAACAGAACACGGCTTATGAGTTACTTTATTAAAAATATTCTCCTTAAGTTTAAGGAGAATATTTTTTTATCTAATTAATTATCGTCATTCTGAGCGGATGCAAAACAATAATGTCGTCATTCTGAGTACTTTGCCCAAAAGAATCCAGTCTTAGCCATTCTGAGCAAGAGCACAACAATCGTGGGCATTCTGAGCAAAGCGAAGAATCTCCTAAAACATCTTACCAATCATGCGATGTTTCGGCTTCACCTCAACATGACAGAAATTTCCCTCGTTCTATTAAGACAAAAAATTAATTACGTCATTGTGAGCGATAGCGAAACAATCCAGCTTATTAAATGCCAAATATTGGCGGGGGAGGTACCACCGCCCTACAACACTCCGTCATTCTGAGCAGAGTGAAGAATCTCTTAAAAACATCTTACCAACCATGCGATGTTTCGGTTACACCTCAACATGACGGAAATTTCCCTCGTTCTATTAAGACAAAAAATTAATTACGTCATTGTGAGCGATAGCGAAACAATCCAGCTTATTAA
>CAKUQA010000067.1 GCA_934675225.1 uncultured Candidatus Melainabacteria bacterium
CTTTTAAAGTTTCCCAAACATAAGCAAGCAAGGCTCCTGCTGCTCTAAAACCTATTTTATATCTATCATACCCGAATGACTCTAAACTATTTGCTTGAAAAACTGCTTTCAAATTATTTTCAGCAAAATTAGTATCAAAAACATTTGCAGGAATTTTAGAACAGTTATAAATTTTTGTAATTTCATCCGGCAAATCAATCTTTTCATCAGGTACAATTTGAAATGGCATAATCTTTTGTTTAACAGAAGGTCCAACAACTTCTGCCGGAGCTATCCTAGTTAGTTCTGCTAATATTAGTTCAAAAGGAGCTTGAGTTACTTTGAACTCTCCTGTAGAAATATCTGCATAAGAAAATCCCCATATACCACTTTTTTCTTCTTTGAAAAGAGCACAAATATAATTGTTTGAATTTTGTTGTAAAAAATCACTCTCGGTCAAAGTTCCTGATGTAATAATACGTGTAACTCCACGCTTTACAAGACCTTTTGCAAATTTAGGGTCCTCCAACTGATCACATATTATTACTTTATAATTTTTTTGTACAAGCTTTTCTATATACGGATTAACAGCTTTAGCAGGAATTCCGGCCAAAGGAATTCTTCCAAACTTGCCTTGTTCACGACCGGTTAAAGTCAATTCCAATTCTTTGGACATAATAACAGCGTCCTCAAAAAAGGTTTCGTAAAAATCTCCTAATCTGTACAAAAGAATTTTATCCGGATTTTGATGCTTAATTTTTAAATACTCCTGCATCGCTGGAGTTAAATCTTCGACTTTGATATCAGCCGTATTGATAAGATTGATTTCTGCTTTTTTCATAGTTATAATAATAATATAACATAATAAGGATTTCAACATGGGATGTTTAAGAAATTTTATTAGAGCAATTATTATAACACTTGCCGTTGTTGGTTTTATGGCAATTGGTGGCAAGGATTTGGTTGGTGGATATTTAAAAAATTACTTCAATCCTACAAAGGATGAAATGCTTGAAAGAGCTAAAAAAGTCGGAGATTTTTCTCACATAAATGATGAATTTGAACTTGAAAAAGCTGCCGGAATTTTGGGCTACAATGCTGTAGTAGCTGAACATAAGGCAAGTGGACAAAAAATGTTTGTTGTAGATTCCGGAGACAAGAAAATTTTGACGGAAGAAGATTTAAAATCTGATAATGTTGAAGAAAAATTATATAAAGCAATTAGCAAAATCAAATACCAAGCAATATCAGTGGATGATTTGAAAGTAACTAAGCGAGGCACTATGCATTCATACGGTAAGGAAGTTCCTTACGTAAAATTTGAAGCAAAAGTAAAAAAATTGCCTATCGGAGATGTTGGTGGAATAGTTTCTGTAGCACAAACAAAAGAAGGTAAACCAAGGCTTTTGATTTCCGCAAATGAAAAAAATAAATATTCTCAACTAATTTCTGATGAATTCTTTAAGAAAATTAAATAGTTTGTCGGAGTTGGTACTCTGGGAAGCGAGCAGAGGGCGAACGGTCAAAGCGCCAAGCTTTGCCGGTAGACCCGTTTAACGCGAGCGACTAAAGAAAGAATGATTGATTGTCGTTTTGTGTGAGAGGGTGCAAAAGCACTTTTCACCACAGGGAGCTAACGATGATTGTAAAAATTGAATAGTAAAATTGATATGTCGGAGTTGGTACTCTGCCGAACAAAAGGTGACTAAATGTCACGTTTTGTGAGAGGGTGCGAGAGCACTTTTCACCACAGGGAGCTAACGATGATTGTAAAAATTGAATAGTAAAATTGATATGTCGGAGTGGTGAAACTGGTAGACACGTACGTTTCAGGTGCGTATGGAGTAATCCTTGAGGGTTCGAACCCCTTCTCCGACATTTGTTTTTAAGAACTTATCAAAGTTAGCATAATATACAAATTCTATTTCAGATTTGAATTATTAAAAGTATATACACTTGAAATATTTCGTAATATATGTTAATATAAGTATATGAGCGAATATAATGAATTGTACAAAATTCTGGATAAAGAAAAAGTGTCTCTTAAAGATTTAAGAAGTTTGACTTCAAACGAATTAGTTTCTGCTATTTAACCTTCAAAGTCTGACAAAATTCTTTTTCACAAATACGATGTACGCTTACAAAACGGCGAATTATATTACGTTTATCTGAAAAAGTCTATCTTTGAAATTCTTACTATGGCTAATAATAGAGAAATTTAGACGTTTCCTGTTGAACTGTTTCTGTCGTCTTCAAGTTGTTTTATATCAATATTGTTATCGTCAGCATAAGTATTCATTACAGGAACATCTATTTCTACATTGACATCTGCATCAACCATTTCAATGTCATTTTTTAGAAATTCTTTAGTCTTACCATCTTCCATTTTTACAGCGACCTTACCACTCATAAATTGAAGATAGCAAACTTTTCCAAGTCCATCCGGAGTCATAACAGAGGAGCCAACCGGCGGCATACCTTTTGCTGCATTTATATAATTTGAATATTCATAAGTTAGACAACAAAGTAACCTGCCACAAGTTCCGGAAATTTTTCCTGGTGCAATAGGCATTCCTTGATCTTTTGCAAGCTTTACATTTATTGTTGCAAATTTTCTCAAAAAACTTGAACAACAGAATGGACGTCCACAAACTCCAGCGCCTTCTAATATAGAAGTTTCATCCCTAACACCAATATGACGCAAATCTATTCTAATGCGTGTAAAAACTTGGGTTAAATCTTTTAGCAACGCTCTAAAATCAACTCTTTCCGGTGCTGTATAATAGAATGTAATTTTTCTTCTGTCAAATGTAATTCTACATTGAACTAAATTCATGTTTAATTTGTGCTGTTGAACTAAGGCTTGGCATTTAAAAAAAGATTGAACTTCTTCTTTTTTTATTTCTTCCAGAGTTTGTAAATCTCGTTGAGAAAGCGTTCTTATTACATGAAAAGCTTCCGGTTTGTTTTTTGCGTGTTCCCATAACTTTTCAATCTGTGAATTTACTATAAAAGCTTTTAACGCCTCTTCGCCTTTTTCTGTTCTAACCAGAACCATTTGCCCATCTTCAATATGAATTGTCTCAGGCACATTTAGTGGGTAGAATGTATTCTTTAAATATTTAACAGCAAACTTAAACATATCTTTCTTCTTCTTTTAACTTTCTATTCATCAATTTTTCTAAAAGCGCTTGAGGAGTAATGTCAGTATAAACAGCCTCATAAATTGCATTTGAAACAGGAACTTCAATATTTAATTTTTTAGCAAGTTCACATATCGCTTTAGATGTCTTAACACCTTCTGCAACAGAACCTAATTCTGCTAAAATATCATTAATTTTTTTACCTTTGGCAAGCATAGAACCTACTGTATAGTTTCTCGACATAGGGCTTGAACAAGTTGCAATCAAATCACCCATTCCGGAAAGTCCATATAAAGTTGAAGGATTTGCGCCAAGATTAATGCTTACTCGAACAATTTCAGCCATTCCTCTCGTCAACAATGTTCCTGTACAATTGTCACCCAAACCCATTGTATGCGCAAAACCAGAAGCAATAGCTATTACGTTCTTTAAAGAACCTCCGAGTTCTACACCTATAACATCTGTATTTGTATAAAGTCTGAATTTTGATGGAACATTCATAGCTTTTTGTACAAATTCTGCTATTTTAATATCTTCACAAGCAACAGAAGCTGCTGTTGGCAAACCGGCAAGAACTTCTTTTGCCAAAGTCGGTCCGGAAAGAATTGCAAGTTTTTGGTCAGGCAAAACATCTTTTATAACTTCAGACATTCTCATTAAAGAAGGTACTTCAATCCCTTTAGAAGCATTTACTAAAATTTGCTCAGACTTAATACCTGCTTCTTTTAACTTTTCACATACATCACGAGTTCCAGATGTTGCAATAACAGATAAAATTATATCAGCACCAGAAATTGCTTCTTTCAAATATGAAGAAATTTCAACCTTTTTATCAAGCTGTACTTCAAGAGGTTTTGAAGTATGTTTATTTATTCTTAAATCATCCGAGATATCTTTTTCTCTACCCCAGACAGTTATTTCGTCAAAATTGTTTGTTAATAGCCAAGCTAAAGTCAGCCCCCAACATCCTGCTCCAAGTACTGTTAATTTCATAGTCTCTCCTTTATACTGCCTGATAAGTTTTTAATAATTTACGCAAAACACCGCCATGTTTTTTTAGCTCAAGTCTTGCTTTTTCCGGCTCAATATTCATTAGAATTGAAACAATAGAAGTTTTTATTTCCCAATCACATTTTAATAAAGTCGCAAGAGCTGTGCTATGTGGAGTGTTTGCAATTTCTGCAACAATTCTTATCGCTCTGTCTTTGAGTTTTTCATTTGTTGCTTTTAGGTCTATCATAAAATTTTCATAAGTCTTGCCAATTTTTATCATAGAACCTGTTGTTAACATATTCAAAATCATTTTTGTTGCAGTACCTGCTTTTAATCTGGAAGAACCTGCAATAACTTCAGGTCCGACTTCTGCACAAATTACAATTCCTGCTTCTTCGGCAATTCTTCCTTGTGAATTGCAAGTAACACCAATTGTTTTGCAATTTACTTCTTCTGCTTTTTTCAAAACACCCATTAAATACTTTGGATTTCCACTTGCAGAAATAACAACCGCAACATCATTTTGAGTTAAAATATTTGCATCATTATAACCGAAATCAAAATTATCTTCAGCACCTTCTACAGCCACTCTAAATGCGCTATCACCACCTGCAATAATTCCTTGAACCATATCAGATGGAACACTAAATGTAGGAGGACATTCAGAAGCATCAAGAATACCTAATCTACCTGATGTACCGGCTCCAAAGTAAAACAAATTACCGCCTTTTAAAAACTGTTTTGCGATTAAGTCAATAGCCTGTGCTATATTTTCTGTTTCTTCTTCAACAGCAAGTGCAACAAGCTTATCTTCCTCATTCATTTTTCTAACCATTTCAACAGTAGAAAGAATGTCAATATCTTTTGTATTCTCGTTTCTGTATTCGGTAATAACTTCACTCATATCTTTACTCCATAGAAGGAATTCAACCTTCCTTTATAATAAACTAAACCAATTTAAGCAAATTAGCCATTTCAATAGCAGCCTTAGCAGCATCAGAACCTTTATTTCCAGCTTTAGTACCGGCTCTTTCAATAGCTTGTTCAATATTATCTGTAGTCAAAACTCCAAATATTACAGGGACTTCTGTCTGCAAGCTAACTTGCGCAATACCTTTAGAAACCTCTGCACATACATAATCATAGTGAGATGTTGCTCCCTTAATGACTGCCCCCAAGGTAATAACAGCATTGTATTTACCGGTTTTTGCAAATTTTAAAGCCGCAATCGGAATTTCAAAAGCTCCTGGAACTCTTACAATGTCAATATTATCTTCTGCAACACCATGTCGTCTAAGTTCATCAATAGCTCCTGATAAAAGTTTTGAACCGATAAAATCATTAAATCTTGATAAAATTATACAAAATTTCTCACTACCTGCAACCAGTTGCCCTTCATAAGTTTTCATTTTTACTCTCCTTTGAGCACATTATACGATATACAGGCACTTTTTACAACTGTACGTAAAGATATATCACAAGAAAAGATTGGATATATTTTTTAATTTACTATTTTATAATCAATGGTGCAAAAATCTTATAAAAAATATAAATAGAAGCAATTACTAATAAGCCGCCACTTATTTTTAATAACCAATCAGAAAACTTATAAAAACCTTTCCAATTTTTCAAATGAGAAGTTAAAAAACCTGCAAAAATTAATATCAAACCTTGTCCTAATGAGAACAAGAAAAGCATAATAATGGCTTGAACTATACTTGCAGAAAGAGATGCAAATGCCATAATTCCCGCCAAAATTGGAGTAGAACAAGGAGTGCCTGCAAGCGCAAATACACCTCCTAATAAAATAGGATATAAATAAGTATTTGTTCCATCATTCCTAGGCATTTCTTTAATCATTACAGGTAATTCGAAATCCAATATCCCCATTAGCTTTAAACCCATAACCATAATTATGCCTGCAAGAAATATTCCAAAATATCCGCCTGCAAAAGATATAAATACTTTTCCGGTAATTGCACAAATTATACCTATTATAGAAAAAACTATGGCACTACCAAATACAAAAAATAAAAGTTGTACAAACGTTTTAAGCGGCTTTTCTTTTGAATAACCACCAATGTAACCGATTATTATTGGAAGCATAGCTAAAGAGCAAGGTGAAATTGAAGCTACCAAACCTCCTAAAAAAGATAATCCAAATAATAACGGCAAACTACCGTTTTGAGTGAATAAACTAATATAATTTTCCATTATTTAAGCTCCTGCAAATACTTATCCATTTGATTTTGAGGAATGGCTCCTTCAATTCTTCTAACTTGTTGTCCGTTAGAATTTAACAGAATAATAGTAGGAACTAATGTTACATTATATTTTTTTATTTGCTCATCACTAAAAGCATTTCTATCTTGAACCTGTATTTCTGTAAGTATAATTTTTCCTTGATATTTAGGGAATATTTCTTTAAAAACTTTATTCATAGTCTGACAATCCAAGCACATTGAAGATGTAAATTTCATAACTTGGGGTTTTCCAACTTCAGTTGTTTGTGCAGTTGTAGAATTTGAAGCTGTAAGCGCCATATAAAGCATTAATGGAATAGCAAATATTAAAGAAATAATAATAATATTTTTTTTCATGGAAAAACTCCTTTCTATTTGATTTTAGCATAAAATAAAAAGGGAATTTTTCTAACCCCAAACGGGGAATATTAAAGATTAAAAAAAATAAATACCAAACTATAATACCGCATAATCAATTTTCAGGATTGCAAATTTTAAGGTAAAGCACTAAAGAACCAAGCATCAATAATTACACATCTTCCGGGATAAAAAAATCAGCTTTAGCTAACAATTCTCGTGTATGTTCATAG
>CAKUQA010000068.1 GCA_934675225.1 uncultured Candidatus Melainabacteria bacterium
CCGTCATTATCTTTGATTTTGTTGGGAGGAGTTGGAGGACCGTTTCACAGTGCAACAGTAGCTGTATTTTCTAAACTTATTCCAAATCTAAAAGACAAATTATCCGATGATGTGAATAAACTTTATTCTACGTTTATGACAGCAACAACAATATTTTTCTTAATTCTTTCTGTCATAATGTTTATTTTCCCAAAACAAATTATGGGATTAATAATTTCAAGTGGTTCTGCTGATATGATTAGTCTTGCTGCTGAACATTTGAAAATAATGACACCTTTGTTGGTAATCGGAGGAATTGTCGGAATTTATTATGGAATTTTAATTATTTATAAACAATTTATGCTTCCAAATTTATCTCCGATAATTATGAGTGCGGCAATAATTGGGGTTGTTGTTGCAGCTGCTCCGAATGACCAAAAAGGTTATGCATTGGCTTGGGCGACAACAATTGGTGCAATATTGCAACTTGTAATACAGTATCCAAATGTTAGAAAACTGGGCTTTTTATGGAAACCGAATTTCCAATTTACAAATAATCCGAATTTTAAAGAAATTATGGAACTTTTGTTCCCTGCAATATTGAGTTCTACGGTTGGACAAATTCATATTTATGTTGATATGTTTTTTACATCCTCAATCTCGGAAGGTGCTTGGACTGCAATTGGGTATGCAAACAGAGTTTTTCAATTCCCCGTTGGAATTTTAGTAACGGCATTTCTTGTACCTCTTTTTCCTATTTTTGCAAGACTGGTTGCAGATAATGATTTAGATGGAATTAAAACTTATTTTAACAAGGGGGTTGGTGTTTTATTTTTTGCAGCTATCCCGATTATTATTGGAATTTTGACAGTTGGAACAGATGCTGTAAGATTGATTTTTGAACGTGGAGCATTTGATGCAAACGCTACATTTATGGTAACAGAGGCTCTTTGGTTCCTGTCTGTTTCAATATTGCCGTATGTATTCAGGGATTCAATAACTAGAGTTTATTATTCTTTTAATGATTCAAAAACTCCATTTATAGTTGCTTTTTCATCAATTGTTTTAAAATATCTTTTAAACGTAATTTTTATAAGCAAATTGCACATGGGTATAGGAGGAATAACTTTATCAACTTCATTAGTGACATTATTTAATGCTTGTGTTCTTGGTGCATTAATTTATAAAAAAGTAAAAATGGATTATAAAAGTTTATTTACAAACCTTTTAAAAATGTGTGTTGCCGGAGGTATTACAATTTGTGCTTGTTATATGACAGCACTTGGATTTGATAAATTTATTCATTTGCCAAAAGCTCTATTTGAAATAACTAAAATCTCCTCTGTTGGAATAATTTGTTTAGTTATTTATATAGCATTAAATCTTTTATTCAAAATGGAATATGCAAAAGAGTTAAGTGACAGATTAATGAATAAATTAAGAAAATAAAAAAGGAAATTTTTTATGATTATACAAGATGCAGAAAAGATTAAAAATGTTTTAGAGAATGATGGGGTAATTGATTATGTTACGGATACTGTCTGGGGATTGGGATGCTTGCCGAATTCTGAAAAAGCAGTAAAGAAGATTTACGAAATTAAAAAGCGTGAGTCTCAAAAACCATTAATACTAATGTCAAATGAAACATATAATCTTTTGGAATATGTGAAGCCTATACCAAAAGTTGGTTGTAAATTAATCAAAAAATACTTCCCCGGAGCTTTAACAATTGTGACAGAAAAAAGTGATAAAACTCCATATTATATGACCTCAAATATGGAAACTGTTGGAATTAGAGTCCCTGATAATGAGGTATTTAAAGAAATATGTGAAATTACTCCAAATCATGTTTTGGCTACAACAAGTGCCAATCTTTCACACCAACCATCTGCAAAAACTTATGAGCAAGCAATAGAAAATATGTCTGAACTTGCAGACTTAGTAATTCCTGATTACGGGTACACTTGCAAAGGACTGGAATCAACAGTAGTCGGTGTGTTTGGTAATGAACTCCGAATTTTCCGTCAAGGTGCTATAGATATTGATATAGAGAACTTATAAGTATCCAAAAATATGATTATTATATAGACTCATAAGTAATCTGTTGAAAATTTGAAAAAAAATGTTATAATAGCAATATGAAAAATATTGATAAGATTATATTGCGCTTAAATAAATCAATAAAAAGTTTGTTTTCTGATTTTAATGGGATTTATTTATATGGGTCTTATGCGACTGATAATGCTAACAAAGAAAGTGATATTGATGTTGTTGCATTATTTAAGACAGATTTAACAAGAGAGAAAAGAATGGACTTGTGGTCATTAGTTGGAGCATTAGAAGCTGAAATGAATGTTACCTTGGATTTACATCCGATGACTATTATTGAACTTAAACGTAATCCAATTTATTATGAGCAAGTTGTAGATAAGGGTATTTATTATGGAGTTTGATAAGCAAATACTTGTTGATAATGCAATATTAAAATCTAACGATGCAATAAAAGCTGCAAAATATAATTTTGAACAGGGTTTTTATTCTACTTGTCAAAACAGATTGTATTATGCCATTTTTTATATCGTTACAGCATTAGCTTATAAAAATAATTTTATAACTTCCAAACATTCTCAATTGATGGGATGGTTTAATAAAAAATATATTTATGAAAATAAGATTTTTGGTAATAGATTATTGCAAATATATAAAGAAGCTTTTACAAATAGACAAAAATCAGATTATGATTTTACTTATATTGTAACTAAAGAAGATTTGCATTTATCAATTCAAGAAACAGAAGAATTTGTTAATACTGTAGAAAACTATTTAAAAACAATATAAACTTTTAAACCAATTCTGCAGCTCTATAAGAACTTCTTACTAAAGGACCGATTTGATAATTTTTTATACCAACTTTTTGAGCTATTGCTCTTAATTTATCGTATTCTTCCGAAGTGTAATATTTGGCAACTTCAAAATGTTGTTTGGATGGTTGAATGTATTGACCGATTGTAACAATATCACAGCCAACATTTTTTAAATCAATAAGAGTTTGTTCAATTTGCTCAAATGTTTCTCCAAGCCCTATAATAAGTCCTGATTTCGTTAAAATATCACTATTATTTTTTACATATTTCAAAACATTTAGTGAACATTCATAATTACCTTGCGGACGAACAGTTTTAAAAATATCTCTTACAGCTTCAATGTTGTGGTTAAATACATTGGGATGAGCTTTTATTATTATATCAAGACAAGAAGTATTACCTTTGAAATCTGGGGTTAAAATTTCTATTTTGGTATCAGGACAAATTTTTCTTATCTCATAAATACAATTTGCAAAATGTTCAGCTCCTCCATCAGGCAAATCGTCTCGTGTTACAGAGGTTATTACGGCGTATTTTAGTCCTAAAGCACTAATTGCTTCTGCAACATGTTTCGGTTCGTCGATATCCAAAGGTTCAGGCTTGGCACATGAAATATTACAATATTTGCAATTTCTAGTACAATCATTCCCCATAATTAAAAAAGTTGCTGTATTCTTTGTATAGCATTCATTTTTATTAGGACAGCGAGCGTTTTCGCAAACCGTGTTCAAACATTTTGTTTTTAAAATTTTTCTAACGGTACGCGTTTTATCTGTATCTATAATTGGTCTTTTTAAATAGTCAGGTAATCTTCTTTGCATATTTTACATTATATAGCAAAAATATTGATTTTCATGACTTAAAACAGTATAATGTAATTAAAATACGTATTACAACTTAAAAAGGAAGTGCAAATTTATGAAAAAATTAATGACAATTTTATGCTTGTTGTGTTTTGCAGGATGTGCTTATGCAGAAGTTTATGAAATTCCTGGTTCTAGAGTTGAAACAACTACAGAAGTTCAGGTATCACAGGATGGCACTAAACAAGTTAGTGACACAAAAGTTAAAAGAAAAAGACTTTTCCGCCACAGAGACCAAAATCCGACAAATACATACTGGAATTTTGGTAAAGTTCCATTCTGGACAGGTTCTATCTAAACAAACATTCAAAAATACCTTCCGAATATGTTGGATGGGCAAAACAAACTTTTTTTAAATCATCAATCGCTATGTTATTTTGCATAGCGATTGTTATTTCTTGAATTAAAGCTGCAGCTTCCTTCGAAACAATATGCGCTCCAACGATTTTACCTTCTTGAGAAAGTATTTTAATAAATCCGTCTGTGCAGTTATCACAATGCGATTTCCCTAAAGCGGAAATAAGTATATTTGATTTGTGGTAACTTCCGGCTTTTAGGTCTTGTTCTCGTTTCCCAATCCAAGCAATTTCAGGATTGCCGTAAACAACAGATGGTACAAGTGTTTTATTAAATTCTATGTTTGAAATTTCTTCAACTGCTTGTTTTACTGCAAAATGTGCAAGTTGAATTTTTCCACATGCATCACCTATGCATATATCACAGTTTTCAATAGGTTGAGGAGTTCTGCCGGTTGCTAAAAGAACAAGTTCCGGAGTTAAAATTTCTCCTGTTTTTAAAACTACATTATTGTTCTCAATTTTTTCAACTCCATTTGAAGTATAAAATTTTATTTTTTTAGTTTTGAAAATACGCTCAACTCTTTTTGATACCTCAATATCTGCCAATGGTAAAAGATGTTCTGCCATTTCAACAACAGTAACTTCTACATCAAATGCTGATAAAATTCTTGCCCACTCTATTCCTATTGCTCCGGAACCTATTATTACGATACTTTTTGGTAAGGTTTTTAAATTTAAAATATCGTCAGAAGAAAGAATAAATTTATGGTCAAATCTTAAACCTTCAAAGTCTCGAGGTTTAGAACCTGTAGCAACAATTACTTTTCTACATTGGAAAGTTTCTCCGTTTGCTATTATAATATTTTCTTGTTCATTTGGTGAGTTATTCGGGTGTATGTTTGCTTCTGCATTAATAACAACAACTCCTGCGTTTTTCAATGAAAGTTCTAATGATTTTCTTAATTTTTCTACCACTTTATCTTTTCTTTCGACAACTTTTGAATAGTCAAAAGAAAAATTTTCTGCAGAAATTCCAATATCAGCTGCTGATTTCATTTCTTCATAAAGTTCTGCGGAATGTAATATTGCTTTTGTTGGAATGCATCCCCTATTCAAACAAACTCCACCAACTTTGTCTTTTTCAAATAAAACAACAGAAAGTCCTTTTGCTCTAGCTTGGAAAGCTGCTGTGTAACCGGCAGGGCCGCCACCTATTATTCCTAAATCAAATTGTTGTGTCATAAATTGTTAACACCTCGTTTTATTATTCTCGCAAGGGACGAGTATTCTAACTTAATATTTTATCTTGTGTATACTCTAGGTAATCTGACTTTTAAACGGCAAGTTAATTCATAATTGATTGTACCTAAAATTTTTGCCCATTTATCAATAGAATGTTTTTCATCCAATAATGTTATGACATCTCCGAGTTGTGCATCAACTCCTGTTATATCAAACATCATTTGATCCATTGTAATATTACCGATTTGCGGAACTTCTTTCCCATTTAAAATTCCGGAAATTTTATTAGAAAGTCCTCTTGGTACACCATCTGCATAACCCAAAGGTACAGTTGCAATTTTTCTTGTTCCGTGAGCAGTAAATGTATGTCCATAACTTACCCCTTCACCATCTTTTGCATCATGTATATTAACTATTCTTGCTTTTAATGACAGTACTGGTTTTAAATCCGGTTTATTAACTTCTCCATCGCTCGGCAAATCCGGATAAAGTCCGTAAATTCCAATTCCTGCACGTCGCATATTGGAATTTGGAACATCATAACACATCGCTCCTGCAGTATTTAAAATATGAAGTAGCAATCCATCTGTATTTATTTGAGAAATAACTTTATTCCATCTATCAATTTGAATTTGAGTTTTTTCTCTAATTTCTGCATTCGCAAGGTGTGTGAATACTCCTCTGAAATCGAGATAATCAGCATTTCTGACTTCATTAATAAATTCTACTGCATTATCAACAGATACTCCAATTCTATTCATACCTGTGTCAAGTTTTACATGAACTTTTGGTTTTATGCCGGTTCTTTCATAAGCCTGTTTGCAAGCTTCAAGATGCTCTTTTGAAAAAATTGCGATTGTAATATCTGATTTTACGGCAGTTTCAACTGCCCAAACAGGGACAGCACCCAATACAAGAATTTCACAATTAATTTTTGCTTGTCTTAAATCCACACCTTCGTCAATCGAGGCAACTCCAAGCATATCTGCTCCGGAAGCTAAAAGGGTTGGTGCAATCATTACGGATCCGTGCCCATAAGCATCAGCTTTTACAACTGCCAAAAGTTTTACATCTTTGGGAGTGTTTTTTCTTATTGCACGCATATTATGTGAAATATTTTCTAAATTAATTTCTACCCAACTGTCTCTATGGATATTTATATTTGTTTGTCTAACGTTTTTCATAGTAAATTCAGTATAGTACTAAAAGTTAGCTGTGGCAAGAAAAATTTTAATATAATTTTTATATCTTGGAAAAATTTATGATGTAATATGAAAATATGGATTATGAATAGAGGAGAAAAATATGAGTGTATTTGAAGCCGGAATGATGGTATGTTTTGGAATTAGTTGGCCTGTAGCAGCTCTAAAAACCTATAAATGTAAATGTGTACATGGGAAAAGTATACATTTTTCTATGTTAATTTTATTAGGTTATATTTGTGGGATTGCACACAAAGTCCTTGATGATATGGATTGGGTATTTTGGCTGTACATAATGAATACCTTCTTTCTGCTTGTTGATATGTACCTGTATTACTTATATCGAAATAATAAAGCTCCAATAGAACCTGTCGATGATAATTTTGATGACGAAAAAATTGAAGTTAAAAGTGAGGTATAAAAACTAAAATAAGATATAAAATTAAGTAGGAGGCTTGTTAATCAAGC
>CAKUQA010000069.1 GCA_934675225.1 uncultured Candidatus Melainabacteria bacterium
AATCTCATTTTAAATGTCAAAAACTGATAACATGGGATAAATGCGAAAGTTATTATAGCACATATAATTACTAATATAAATCTTATAGATACAGAGCCACTGGACTCTGAACCTACAAATAATTCTACAACAACAGCTTTAACATTAGCCAAAGCATCAGATTATAGTCAGGCAGAATTGGATTATATCAAACAAATGATTTACAATTCTCATCATTCGTTTATTGCAAATTTTAGAGATGCGGATACATTTTTTGAATATGTAAATTCTAAAAAAGATTCTTCTATAACTAAAGAAACAGGAATTAGCAGAGCGCAGTTAATTGCACTAACACAAAACGATAAGTGGGAAGATAACCATAAAGATTTTTTTGGTTCATTAAATCGTTCTTTCTATAGTTTGGACAATGATAATAACGGAACTCTTTCTTATGATGAAGTTAAATCATTTTTAGATAATTACTTAAAAAAAGACGGCTATTCTAACTTTAAAACTCAAGTTCAAAATTATTCTGACGAAATTCAAGAGAAATTTGATAATGCCTCCGGCAATCCTAAGGAAAAAATCCAATTAATTGTTGATTATACGAGGGATTACCTTGAAGCGGCAGGGCTAACAAACCACATAAACGCGTTAGACAGATTGTTGGGAGAAGAAGACAAATTTACTGATGCGAATCACCATATAGGAAATATTTCCTTTAGAGATTTAAACGAGGACAAAGATGAGACATCAACATATATAACTACAGGCGGATACACATCAATGGCTTTTGGCTTTGAATATACAAATCAAAATACAAACCAAAAACCAACAGGGAATTCTAACTCGTTCACACAATCGGTTTCAATTTTTTCTTCGGAAATAGATACAGATGAAAACGATTTGGGACTTTCTTTTGACATAAGCCTCTTAGAAGCAGGACAACATTGGGAATATCTTGTTTCTGTCCTTGTTCATGAACTTACACATGCAACAATGGCACAATATACAACTCTTGTAGATGCAGATAACGGCATTATGACAATTACAGAAAGCAATCTCTCAGCATTACAGAGAATGGGAGTATTTAGTAGTGAAGAATACGAAACTGTTAAAGCTCACCTTAAAGATATAAATGCAGAGTATGGCAGATATATGCTTAATGGCGATGAATGGCTTGGTGGAAAAACAATGACCTCTGATGGTTCGTCTATCAATAATTGTTATAAAATGTCTGAAGATGATGCTAACTTTCTTACGGATTTGCTATATAAAATAGATGCTGCCAGAGGAGAATATATGGCATACCAAGCTGATGCAGACTACTTGGATAGTGTTGGCGGAGATATTTTCTCGAAGAATGTCAGCAAAACAGCTGTTGATGGAGATAAAGAACAGGACGAAATTATAAAATGGATTAATGACAGTGGATACAATGATGATGGAAATCAACCTTTACCTGATTGGAAATGGTGGAGTTACGCCTAAATGTTTATGCTAAAATATTAGCATGAGTTTTCAAGAAAAATATTTGCCGATATTTAACGTTGTGAAGCAATATATTAAACAAGTTGAACTAAACTTGCTTGATAATATTGATGTTGAAGAACCATTAAAATCAAAACTTTTAGAACTTATAAAAGCTCCATCTAAACATATTCGAGCAGTTGTTTCTTTTTTATATTTAAAAGCTTTAAGTGTAGAAATTGATGAAAAGCAGATTATATTTCAAGCCGCAATAGAACTTGTTCATAATGCATCCTTAATTCACGATGATATTATTGACGAATGTATACAAAGACGTTCTGTCGAAACTATTAATTCTAAATTTGGCAACAAACTTGCTGTAATTGCTGGAGATTATTTGCTCTCGGTTGCATTAAAAAAAATCAGAACATTAAATAACCATGAAATTATTGATATGTTTGCTCAAACACTTGATGATATGTGTCAAGGAGAAATTATTCAAGATTTTAATAAATATAAAATTACGACAATCGAAAAATATATAAAAAAAACAGAATTAAAAACAGCAAAACTATTCATAACAGCGCTTTATGGGAGTTTGAGCCTTGCAAACAATTGCTTCAATTCTTATAATTTTGCGCGTAATTTCGGAATTGCATTCCAAATTCGAGACGATTTAATAAATATAAAAACAACCCAAAATGATATAAAAGAGGGAATTTATACTGCACCTGTAATTTTTGCATGTTCAGTTGAGAACTTTTCAGACGGTATTGAAAAAACTCAAGTTTTGTTAAATAATTACGTAGACAGTGCATTAAGAGAGATTGAAAATTTTAATGAGAGTGAATATAAAACAGCACTTACAAAACTTTTAGGACTTATTAAAAATGAATAAATTTAAAGAATATCTAAAACAAATAAAAGAAAATTATCTTAAAATTAATCCTACAGTAAGAGAAATTATTGAAACTATAGTTTTTGTAGTTGTAATGGTTATTATAATAAGATTTTTTATAGGAGAAATTCGCTGGATTCCTTCAGCTTCAATGCGTCCAACATTAATTGAAGGTGATAGAATTGTTGTAGAAAGATTTTCAAGATTTTATTCCAAACCTAAATGCGGAGATATAATGGTATTTTATCCGCCATTTGAAAAACTTCCAAACACACCATGGCGCGTATTTTCAAGATTAACAGGATTTTTCTGCAAAGACGTTGCCTATATTAAACGTGTAATCGGAACTCCCGGAGATAAATTTGAAATTAAAACCGACAAAAATGGTAAAAGTACTGTTTATATAAACGACAAACCACTTACAGAACCTTATATTGCAACGGAATATTACGACAAACCTTGTACCGGAGATATGATTTGCGGTCCTATTGTCATTCCAGAGCATAAATACTTAATGATGGGTGATAACAGAGGCAATTCTTTTGATGGCAGATGGTGGGGATTTTTGCCGGAGGACAGATTTATCGGCAGAGCAGTTGTTCTTTTCTGGCCATTAAACAGAATTAAAGGTTTGTAATACAAAACTCCATATAAAAGCACATAAAATTATATAATTTATTTTGCATAAAGAAAAACGACAAACTTTGTGCTTGTCGTTGGAAAATCAATAGGAAAAAGGGAAAGGAAAATTTTATTTGTTTTTAGTGCTTTCGCACTATTGATATCTGTTTTTAAGATTAACCGAATGTTTTGAATGAACTTTCAACGTTCTTTTCGATTACTTTTTGAACTGCATCAATTTCTGTTGAAATTGCATCTTGTTCTGTATCCAATTGTTTCAATCTTAATTCAAGGTTTTTATCTTGTGATTGAATGATTTCAATTTTTGAATTGATATCTTGAATTGCTTGATCGTATTCATATTTTTCATATTCATACTGGTTCATAGCATCATCATAAGCTGCTTGGTCTGTTGCAGTTGTTGTTGTTAGTGCATAATTAACATCTGTTCCGGTTGCATCAGGAATAGTGATATTTATGTAACGACCTGAGCTATCTTTTTCAATTTTACAATTTTCTACAGCTTTAACTTCTTCTGTTTTAGTTTCTGTTCCGATTTTGTAGCAATTAATGTTTGATTGAGAATTGCCATTATCGTCATAGTTTGCGTTTTGCAAATTCTTTAACTTGTAGAAATATGGTTCGTATTCTCCTGTAGTTGTATTTTTTACGTATCTAACCATATAATCGTCATCGCCGTATTTTTGTTTAAGAAGATTTAGATATTCTTCTTCTTCTTTTAAAAGCTGTTTAAGTTGATCTTCTGATAATGTTTTTAAGTATTCATCATCAAGATTTGCATCATTAACTTTAACATCTCCACCGGTTGTAGTTGTGATTGATTTAACTTCAGCATCAGTTAATTTTCTTTCCTGAGTTGTAACCATTTCAACTTCGTCTGTTTCTTCATTATAGATTGCCGGTATAACATTCTCTTCAGGAACTTTTTGATTATTATCAACAGTTCCATCTTCATTGATTGGAGAAAAAGTACCGTCTGCATTCTTTTGATATTCAGTTAATAAATCTGTTGAATCATCATAAGAATAATATTTAACATTTTTAATTTCTTCTTCAGTTAAAGGTGTTTTATCAGAGTCTTTTACAAGTTCATTAATATAGTAACCATCATCTTTTTTAGTTACAGCATAGTTGTTGCTATTTAACGTAATGTTATCTCCAACAACATCCTCTGTAGGTGATATTGTAATAGCGTTTTCATCAAATGCACCAAGTTTTCTCAACTTATTAGCCCCAACTTTGTAAACATCATCAGATGTATCAGTTGTTCCGTTATCATCACGGTTAACAATGCTTGTTGTTGCACTAACCATTGAGAAATCGTCTTTCCAAGTTCTCAAATAGCTAACAGTATATTGACCATTGTTTTGAGCAATCATCGCTGTAATTTGGTTTGTTAAAGCTCCGTCCTCGAAAGTATACACAGCTTTTGTGTAATCGTCGACAGACGGCGGTACAGGAACAGCCATACCGAGCAAATCGTTGTAATAATTTGCAGATTGGTTAGACAATGTTGTTCTTTGTTGGTTGATTTGTTGACCTTCAAACTCAACATTTGTCTTTCTGGCTGTCAGACCTAAAAATCTAGCTTGTGATGCTGACATTCCCATTTGCTGTCGATCTTCCTTTCGTTTAACTTAGTACTTACATTGTAGTTATCGACACATGTTTGAAAAAACTTTAAACATGAATGAGAACATGTTAAGAAAGTGTTACAATTGAAATTAACAACTGTAAATGCCTAACTGTAATTTCTTATTAATCATTATTTTAAAGCACTTATTGCCTTTTACTTTTCGTCACTCTGAACTTGATTCAGAGTCTAGCAATTAGTTTCTCTCCCTCGGTTAGGGAGAGTTAGAGAGGGTAAACTAACAATTAGATTAAATTAAGTAGGGCGAGGGAAAAGTTCCGTCATGTTGAGGCAAAGCCGAAACATCGCATGGTTGAGAAGGTTTAAGACCTCACCATATCCTGCTTGGTTGTTCGCGTTTAACGGGTCTACACAGTCTTGCACTTCTGCAAGTCTGTTCGCCCTCAGCTCACAATCCGCCTCCCACAAAGGGGCGAGTGGAAAGATTCGTCATGTTGAGGCGAAGCCGAAACATCGCATGGTTGGTGGAATGTTTCGGAAATTCTTCGCTCCGCTCAGAATGACCGAGTGTTGTAGGGCGGTGGTACCTACCCCGCCAATATTGTAAATCATCAGCTGGATTCTTTCGGGCAAAGCCCTCAGAATGACGATATTATTGTTTCGCATTCGCTCAGAATGACTAAGACTTGTGGTTCGATTAATATTTTTATATTTATTATTGAAAAAAAATGTTACTCATGATAATATTTCTACACAAAGAGAGATATGTTATAGTTTGTATATTAAATAAGAAGGGGTAAAAATGACTTGTACTTTAGAAAACAAATCTAACGTTTTGACAGATGATGCCAAAAAAACTATTCGAAAAGCATTAAAAGTTTTAGGAAAGAAAAATTTGGCTTTTATTATGCATAATGGAAGTTTTCCTGCTGCTCAAGGTCAAAATACCGGTTTTGGCAGTATTAATACTGATGGTGGAAAAGATTTTATCGAATATGCATCAGGGTTGTTTGATGCTATTCAACTTGGACCTGCCGGAAAAACAAAATCTTGTGATTCTTCTCCATATACGGGAACTATTTTTTCAGACAATCCGTTGTTTATTAATTTGAAAGAATTAACAACAAAAGCTTGGAAAAATATTCTTTCAGAAGAAACTTACAACGATATTGTTAACAACAATCCTAATAAAGATGTTAACAGAACTGCTTATTCATATATTTATAAAAGACAAAATGAAGCTTTGCAGGAAGCTTTTAATAACTTTAAAGTAAATCCTGATAAGAAACTTCAAAAAGAATTTGAACACTTTAAACGTGAAAATGATTTTTGGTTAGACAAAGACAGTTTGTATGAAGCCCTTTCAGTTGAATACAATAATGATTATTGGCCGTTATGGACATCTGAAATGGACAAAAATCTTTTCAATCCGCAATCTAACGAAGAAAGAATGCAATATGGTGAAAGAATTAAAGAAATTGAAAATAAGTATGCAGATGTAATAGAATTATACAAATTTACGCAATTTGTAATTAGTAAACAGAATGAAGAAACTCGTAAATTTGCTAAAAAACATGGTATTAAAATGATTGCAGACAGACAAGTTGCTTTTTCAGATCGTGATTGTTGGGCCTATCAATCATTGTTCTTAAAAGGTTGGTGCTTGGGTTGTCCTCCTGATTATTTTTCAAAAGACGGTCAAGCTTGGGGATTTCCGGTAATGGAGCCTGACAGAATGTACAATGCTGACGGTTCTTTGGATGAAGGCGGTCAATTATTAAAGAACTTGTATAAAAAAATGTTTAGAGAAAACCCAGGTGGTGTTAGAATTGACCATATTGTAGGTTTGATTGATCCTTGGGTATACAAACAAGGTAAAAAACCAAAAATTGAACAAGGTGCAGGTAGATTATATTCTTCTCCTGAACATCCTGAACTTTCAAGATATGCAATTGCAAGATTGGAAGATTTGGATACAGAGCTTACTGCTGACAAAGAAAAAAGAGTTAAAACCTTAGATAAAAAACAAATTAAAGATTATGGCAGATTGATTGAAAAAATTGTTATTGCAGCTGCAAAAGAAGAAGGTTTAGACAAAGATTCAATTGTTTGTGAGGATTTAGGAACTTTGACAAATCCGGTTGCTGCCGTAATGAAAGAATTCGGATTGCAAGGAATGAAGTTGACTCAATTTGTAGAAGCAGACAAAACAAAAGATCCTTACAGATGTTGTAATATTGATAAACGTTGTTGGGCTATGGTTGGAACTCACGATAATGAAC
>CAKUQA010000070.1 GCA_934675225.1 uncultured Candidatus Melainabacteria bacterium
TTTTAGCAGCGTACTGGTTTCTTAAAATAGGAGTAACAATATTACAAGATATAATTGAACCAATAGTACTTGCAACAACATCTACACCATTTTTAAATGGTTTATAATCTTCTTTAATATCTTGAAAATTAGCCATTTTTTCAATATTAAAACCTAATTTTCCGATATGTTCATTGGAATTTACACCTTGCTTTGTCAAAAAATCTCTAATTGGTTTTGTTGTTAATTTACCAGAAGATACAAGTTTAGAAGCAGCATTTTTAAATGTACTTGTAATCACATAGAAAGATATAATATTAATAGCTGCATCGGCAATTTCTTGTGGAATTAAGAAAGTTTTTTGTTCAGGAGATATTTTGTCATTAAAAATTACGGCACTAACTTGAGCCAAAGACGATAAAATCCACCCTAAAACACCGGTATGAACAAGCATTTTACCAGGGTTTTCACCATAATTTTTATACATTACTGTTTTAAAATCAGAGAATAAACTTGCAGGTGATTTCATCGTTTATCCTCCCCTTTTTTAACAAGAGTATTTGTCAAAAATTTTGTTAGTGGTGCATCTATAAGAAAGTTTGTAAACATCATTACAACAAGTGCAACAACTGTTCCCATAGCATTTCTATATTGTAAAAAGGCATCAGTTTTATTATTTTTTATATTTTTAGGTGTAAAGAAAGTTTTCCATTTTGGTACATTTTTCCCCTCAACTTCGGATAAAGCTTTTATTCCTTTGATACAACCTTTTCTAATAAAATATCCGGTAAAAGTTCCTGCAACAATCTTTGCAATAGTTCTTGCAACAGATACTTTTCTTGTCTTTTCATCAACGCTTCTGTTATGAGCATCAATAAACGGTTGAGACATCAAAGCAGAAGCTCCCAAAATCAAACGTTGCTCTGCTGAAGATATTTTTTCCCCAGTGTTTTTTATACCATTAATAACCTTTTTATCAGAGTATACAGAATCAGGAAACATGTCTAATGCTCCCTGCTTAATATCACGCACAGCAGATGAAGCCCCTTTATACAAGGAGGAATTAACTATATATGAACGTATTCCTGATAATGCCATATTTCTACACCCAAAAATATAAAGATTGTAAAGCTTTATATTTGCCTAAAAATCGCAATATATTAATAAAGATTTACAATCTTTTATATAAAATAAAAAAATATTTTGTTATTTACAATTTTGCCCCTTTAGGAACAACCGTGACTCCATTTGGAGAAACATGAAACCCTCGTTTAATGTCTTCTTCACGATTAAAGCCAATTCGTGTATGAGGCGGAACAACAACATTCTTATCAATTATTGCTTTTTTTATTCGAGAATGTCTGCCTATTTCAACATTTTCCATTAAAATACTTTCTGAAATCTGTGAAAAACTGTTGACTTTAACTTTTGGAGATAAAACACATCTTGATAAGCCGGCTCCTGAAACAATACAGCCCTCAGAAACCATTGAATTAGTTGCCATTCCTACACGTTCTCCTTCCTCCCAAATAAATTTAGCAGGAGGATAATTATAATTGAACGTTCTCAAAGGCCAATCTTGAGAATATAGATTTAACTCAGGTGCATAATCCAACAAGTCCATATTCGCTTGCCAATAAGCGTCAATACTACCTACATCCATCCAATAACCACGTTCTCTATCAGTCATCCCCGTAAATGAATTGTTGTTGAAATTATATACATAAATTTGTTTTCCTTGATTTAGCATCATAGGTATAACATTTTTACCGAAATCATGGCTTGAATCCTTGATTTCCTCATCCTGATTTAATGCACATAGTAAGCTATCTTTATTAAAAATATAATTTCCCATAGAAGCAAGGCACATATTAGGATTTCCGGGAATTGATTTTGGAGTATTTTGAGGTTTTTCAACAAAATTGATAAGTTTCCAATCCTCATCAACTTCAATTATACCAAATTCATGTGCTTCTTCTATTGGAATAGGAATAGCTGAAATAGTTAAATCCGCATTTTTGTCTTTATGATAATCCAACATTTGAGAAACATCCATTTTGTAAATATGATCTCCACCAAAAATACAAACATAATCAGGATCTTCATCCGTAATATGAAAAACATTTTGATAAATTGCATCGGCTGTACCTCGATACCAATCAGAACCGGTTCTCATTTGTGCCGGAGCTAAATCTACATACTGATTTAAAAATGGAGAAAGCGCCCATCCTCTGGTTATATGTTTATTTAAAGAATCTGATTTATATTGGGTCAATACTTTTATTTTAAAGAAACCCGAATTTATAAAGTTATTTAAAACAAAATCAATAATCCTATATCTTCCCCCAAAAGGTACCGCAGGTTTTGCTCTATCTTTAGTTAAAGGATAAAGTCTTTTTCCCTCTCCACCTGCCAAAATCATTACCAATGCATTGTCTATTGACATGTCTGCCCCTCTTTCTATCTTGTACCTTAATTATACAAAAATTTTTGGAAAAAAGCACTAATTCTAAATAACTATTTTTTCTTATTAATGTAGTCACTAGTTCCCAACTTTCAATATCGCTATGTACTTGAACCGTCATTGTAAAAGCATGTAATAAAATAAAGTAAGCGAAATATTGCATAGTTATAAAAAAGTTAAAAAACTAATGACAACCGCCACAACCTCCGCAAGAATTTCCACAACTGCCACTTCCTAACAAATCATGAAAATCAAAAACTTCATCTTTCAAAATTTTATCAATTACAATCGGATAAAGATTTTCTTCAAGATTATAAATATTTTCTTCAAACTCATCAAAATGCGTCAAATTTCCAATAAGAACAGGATATTGAGCAATAATTGCACCACTGTCAACATCTTCGTTTACCCAATGAACCGTAACACCGGAAACTTTCACCCCTGACGTAAAAGCTCTATTTATAGCATCAGGTCCCTTGAAAGAAGGTAACAATGAACCATGCACACTAACAAATTTTCCCGTTTCCAATACTTCACTTTGAACATGTTGCCTATAATCACATAAAGCAACTAAATCAAAATCATGCGCAGAAAAATATTCAAAATTCATTTCTAAAGGTAAAAATTTAGTATTTTGGCATAATTCTTTTGCTTTTTTAAAAAATTCACAATGCTCGTCATCGGACAAACAGGTTATTTCTACATCTTTATTTGTAAAATACTTCAATAAAGCCTCTAAAACACAACTTTTTGCAGAACCTAATATTGCCAATTTTTTCATAAATACCCCCTTTTTTATCTATATAATAGCAAAAAAATTTATATTTGTATTTACTATAAATATGGAAATTCAAAATAATATATCATTCGGAGCGAAATTTAAAACAGTAAATATACTTGAAACAACCACATTAAGATGCATAGAAAGTGATTCTGTCGCAGATTTAAAACCTGTCATAGATAATTTATGGCCTGAAAAATTTAAAGCAACAGGCAGTAAAGGTTATAAATATTACTTACAAGCAATTGGAAATAAAATCATGAACAAGTATCCTGAAGTTGCTCAAGCTACTGAAAAATTAAAAACGTATATAGCAAATAATCCAAATGCTAAAAAAATAGATTTACAACAACATTCTAAACCTATTATAAAAGAACTGGGAAAAGAAATTGATATAACATTATAACAAAAAGACCGCATAAAATACGGTCTTTTTGAATTAATAAAATATGAAATCAATCTAATTGCAAAGTGCAAGCAAAATACCTGCAGCAACAGCAGAACCAATTACCCCTGCAACATTTGGCCCCATCGCATGCATTAAAAGATAGTTATTTGGATTTGCTTCCAAACCTACCTTATTTGCAACTCTTGCAGCCATTGGAACAGCAGAAACACCTGCAGCACCAATTAACGGGTTAATTTTATTTTTAGAGAATAAATTCATTACTTTAGCAAAGAACACACCGCCGGCAGTTGCAAATGAAAATGCTAAAATCCCTAAAATTAAAATAAATAAAGTCTGCAAAGTCAAAAACTGATCAGCAGAAAGCTTTGAGCCTACAGACAAACCTAAAAATATAGTGACAATATTGATTAAAGCATTTTGCATAGTATCAGAAAGTCTGTCAACAACTCCACATTCTTTACATAAATTTCCAAAAGTTAAAGCTCCAATTAACGGACAGGCATCAGGTAAAAAGATTATACAAAGCCCCAAAACAACAAGAGGAAATACAATCTTTTCACGTTTTGAAACTTCTCTTAATTGAGTCATTTCTATTTCTCGTTCTTTTTTTGTAGTCATAAGTTTCATAATAGGTGGTTGTATAACTGGAACCAAAGCCATATAAGAATATGCAGCAACAGCAATTGCGCCTAATAATTCAGGTGCAAGTTTTGATGTAACATAAATTGATGTTGGCCCATCTGCACCACCAATAATCCCAATAGCTCCTGATTGTGGTAATGTAAATCCGAAAACACACAAAGCTAAAAGTAAAGCTCCAAAAATTCCGAATTGAGCAGCACCACCCAGTAACGCCGTTTTAGGGTTTGCAATTAGTGGGCCAAAATCAGTCATAGCACCAACGCCCATAAATATTATCAGAGGGAACAAGCCTTGATGTATACCGAATTCATAAATAATTCCTAAAAAGCCAGTAGGTTCAGCAATTCCGGCAACCGGAATATTTGACAATAAACCTCCAAAAGCAATTGGCACAAGCAATAAAGGTTCAAATTGTTTTTTTATACCTAACCAAAGTAAAAATAAACAAAGCAAAAGCATTATCGGCGAACCAAATTGATGCAAAAATTGCTCAAATCCGTTTGTTATACTTGGGTCTACCGGCTGAATAAAATTTGCAATACCTGTAGATTGCCATAATTTATATAAACTATCTAATATATTCATTTTCTATCCTTTTAATTTTAAATTTTATCCTACAACAATTAATACATCACCGGTTTTAACCTTACCGCCTGCTTCAATATTAACTTCTTTTACAGTACCTGATAATGGAGATTTAATTTCTGTTTCCATCTTCATAGCCTCAACTACTGCAATAACATCTCCTTCGGCTATAGATTCACCAACAGAAGCTTCAACTCTTAGAACAGTTCCTGGAAGTGCTGCCTTTACAGGTTGCCCTTCTCCGGAAGTTGCAGAAGCAGCATCAATACCGGATTTAACATCAAAATCATAAGTTTTGCCATTTACAATAGCTTTTTTACCATCAAGAGCAATACCGTATTTTTTACCATTAACTGTTACGGTAAATTCTTTTCCATTATTATCAACCGCTGCTTCGTGTTCTTCTTTTTCACATTTACGAACACCAATTGTCCCCTTACCTTGTAAGAATAAAATTCCTTTTTCTTTACAAGCAGCTGAAATAAAGATATTTTCATCATTTACAGGTAAACCTGCATCTTCCAAACGTTTTGTTGCGGCAGCAATCCCCTTAGTTGTATCTCTATCATTAATATCTACAACTTTTTCTGTAGTAGGCTCTAAACCTAATTGTTCCGAAGCAATTCTTACAACATCACTATCCGGTTCGCATGGAGTTTTTCCGAAATATCCAAGCACCATTTTTCCATACCCTTCCGCTATTTTATTCCAATTACCATGAATAACGTTGTTAAAGGCTTGTTGGAAATAGAATTGTGAAACAGGGGTAACAGAAGTTCCAAAACCACCTTTTTCAACAACTTCTTTCATCGCTGCAACAATTTCAGGATATCTGTCCATTAAATTATTATCTCTCAGCATTTGAGTATTAGCTGTTAAAGCTCCTCCCGGAAGTGGAGATTGAATAATCATAGGGTTAACTGCTAAAGCTTCCGGAGGTAAGAAATAATCTTTCATACACTCTTTGAAAATTTCTTCTGTTTCCAAGATTTTTTCAATATCTAATCCTAAGTCATATTCAGTACCTTTTAAGGCATGCCACATTGAAACAATATCTGGCTGAGCAGTACCTCCTGAAACCGGCTTCATAGACAAGTCAATTCCATCTGCACCACCGTCTAATGCTGCTAAATAGGCAGCTAAGCCTGTTCCGGCTGTTTCATGGGAATGGAAACGAATATGAGCATCTGCTCCTAAAATTTCTCTTGCTCTTTTTACTGTTTCATAAACTTTTCTTGGATTTGATGTTCCAGATGCATCTTTATAAGCCAAACTATCAAACGGAATACCAGCATCAAGAATATTTCGCAAAACTCTTTCATAAAAATCAGCATCATGAGCACCTTGACATCCGATTGGCAATTCCATCATAGTAATTGTAACTTCATGATTTAATCCGTTATCTTTTATACATTGACCTGAATAGATTAAATTATTAACATCATTTAGAGCATCAAAATTTCTTACTGTTGTAACCCCATGTTTTTTAAACATTTTGGCATGCAAATTAATAATATCTCGCGATTGTGAATCAAGTCCAACAACATTCACACCTCTGGCTAAACTTTGCAAATTAATGTCCGGTCCAACTGCTGCTCTAATTTTATCCATTGTTTCAAAAGCATTTTCTCTGCAATAAAAAATTGGAGATTGAAAACGAGCACCTCCTGCAACTTCAAAATGTCTTATGCCGGCATCTACTGCTGCTTTCAATGCCGGAAGAAAATCATCAACAAACACTCTTGCGCCATAAACTGACTGAAAACCATCTCTAAAAGATGTGTCCATAACTTTAATCTGTTTTTTACCCATATATATACCCTTCCTAAATTTACTTTCTTGCCATAATTGCAGCTAAAGCTACAGCGATAGATTCTTCGTCACCAGAAATAACTTTTTTTACTGCTTTTTGAGCAACTTCAACTTTTTCTGGAAAAATTTTATTCAAATATAAAACGATTTTTGACATAATGTGCATTGACAGTATTAAAAG
>CAKUQA010000071.1 GCA_934675225.1 uncultured Candidatus Melainabacteria bacterium
TTTAATATCGTAATAGTAATTAGGACATTCAGCTTTTGACTTACAAACTTTTGCTCCACTAAAATATTTTGCAAAATTTTCTGCAACTTTATTATACCCATCAGCAGCATTAAATAAAACACTATTATCTCCGATAGAATCATTGTCCTTTTGCGCCATAATTGTTGCATTATAAATATTAGAATACACTCTTTTGGTTCTTGTTATCAGTTCTCTTTCTCGATAATTAGATATTAAACTCGGCAAAGTTAAAGCTGCAACAACACCTATAATACCAAGGGTGATTAATACCTCTGCCAATGTAAAAGCTATTTTACGAGAATTGTTCCAATGGGCTACGTGCGTAGCACCTTCGGCAAGAGTGAATGCAGCCTTTTTACCCCTCACCCTATCCCTCTCCCACAAGGGGCGAGGGGAAATAGTTAAAATAATACTCTTTTGTCTTTCAGAATACCCCGAACAGTCATTCTGAGCGGTAGCGAAAGAATCCAGCTTATTTGTTAATTCGTAATTAACTAATCCCTCACTATTATTCTTTTCTTTTAAACAAGTAAACTTTTCAAGTTTTCCAACCATGCGATGTTTCGGCTCCGCCTCAACATGACGATATCTCCCACAAGGAGTAAGAGTATTATTTATTTCAGTCATTCTGAGCAAAGCGAAGAATCTACCTAAAACTCCACTATTAAAAGGTAAACTTTTTAATACTTCAAATAGGTTAAAACCATGATTATGAGAGGTTATGCGGCGATTGCCCCCCCCCCGATGAGCACGTCACTTTGAGCATTGTCTTTATTTAACAATGACTGTGACTCCAATTCAAATCTTTCCATAAAATCCTCTCTTTTTTTTAATAACATTATAATTTTAACATATTTTGGAACTCTTTTCAACTAAACTATAAATTTACGAATGTAATTCCGGTTTAATCAAAAACTTAATAGCCTTTCCATCCATGTGCTGGTGCATAGCCCATTCAACTTTGTCTAACGGAAGTGTATCTGTTATCAATTTTTCAACTTCTACATCTCCGGAAGCTATATAGTCTAGAGCCATTCTAAAATATTTTGGCGTATGATGGAAAACACTCATAAGTTTTATATCACCATAGTGCATCTTAGTTGTATCAAATGTTACTGTAGAACCGGATTTACAACCGCCAAAGAAATGAACAGTTCCTCCTGGGCGAACACAAGAAAAAATTCTTTCCCAAATTTCAGGCAATCCTACACACTCAACTGCAACATCTAACCCCTTATGTTCTTCTGTATATTCTCTAAATATCTTTTCAGGGTTAGGATATCTTGTCAAATCCACAATTTCATCAGCATGCGCAAATTCTTCTGCAGCCTTTAACTTTATCGGATTACGCCCAGCAACAATTACTCTTGCACCTTTTAACTTCGCAAGACGAGCAAACATTAACCCAATAGGTCCAATTCCTATAATACCGACAGTTTGCCCTTCCTTTATTCCGGTTCTTTCAACACCGTGAACAACATTTGCTAAAGGCTCACAAAATGCAGCTTTATCAAAACTCAAATTATCAGGCAAAAGCAACATATTTTTTTTAACAATTCTTGCCGGAACAGTTATATATTCGGCATAAGCGCCATTTAACAAGTCCAAATTTTCACACAAGTTATATTCTTCATGCCGGCAATAAAAACATTTTCCACAAGGAGCAGAATTGGCAGCAACAACTCTATCGCCAACTTTAACATTGTCAACACCTTTACCAATTTTATCAACAATACCCGCAAACTCATGTCCAAAACCTGAAGGTACTGATTTGATTAGCACAGGATGACCACGTCTAAATGTTTTGACATCTGTACCACAAGTCAATGCCGATATAACTTTTACAACAACCTCACCTTCTTCGGGAGGTTTTACCATAACTTCTTCAAATTTTATATTTTGTGGTCCGTAATATTGTATTGCTTTCATATTTCTCCTTAAAAGTTAATAAGGCTATAGGGCATTAAGGCACTATGGCTTATCGTTAAGTTGCTTTTTGTAATATTTTATTAATCCTGATAACAAAGCATTCACGTATGAAATTCGCTTCTCTATAAACTCAATTTCATCAATAAAATCTAAATTTTTAGAAATTAATATTTGTGTATCCAATTCTGCTAAAGAACCTCGCGCTATATCAAGGAATTTTAAAGTATCTTTATCTGATGATTTTACAGAACCTTCTGCAATATTAGATGGTATTGAAACAACACATCTTCTAATTTGACTAGTTAGTCCGAATATTTCATTTTGAGGAAAATCTTCTGTAAGCTTGTATATATCAGTTACAAGTATCATAGCTTCTTTCCAAACCTCTAAATCTTTATAATACAAACTAAACTCCTTAATGCCTTAACATCTTATTGCCTTATCGGCAATCAAAATATACGCTTTCATAATTTTATTTGCCATAGTATCTTCAAATGCCTGTTCAACATCATCTAATTTATACACTGTTGACAAGCCTTTTACAATTACTTTTCCCGTTCGTAATAATTCGAGAGAATCTTGCAAATCTTTTGGAGACGGTGAATAACTTCCCATAACCGTTAATTCTCTGTAATAAATTTCATTATTCGGATAAGACGAGTCATCGTGTGGAGTACTGGAAAATACAACAATTTTTCCGCCATTACGAACGTATTTTAAAGCAGTATCAATTGCCTTATCAGCACCTGACGTCATAAAAATTGCATCCGCTTTATATTCATCATCCAACTTCTTAACATCTATCGCATTAATACCTAAAGAGTTTAAATATTCAAGTCTTTCCGGAATTAAATCACAACCTGTTACATTAGCACCATAAGCTTTTAATGCTTGAGCTGTTAATATCCCAATTGTTCCCAAGCCTACAACAAGAACTTCATCACCTTCCAATAAATTTGCCCTTTTTACCGCTCTAACTATACAACCTAACGGTTCATAAAAAGAAGCTTCGATATCTGACAAATTTTCAGGTTTAAGGTGCGCAACATTCTGCAAATGTTCTTCACTCAAATAAACCAACTCAGAAAAACCGCCCGGACGAATATTAGTAGATTTAAAATGTTTACACATTGAAACATTTCCATGTTTACAATACACACATTCTCCACAAGGAATATGATGAGAAGTAACTATTACATCCCCAATTTTAAAACTTGTATCAGAATTAATATCAACAACCTCTGCGACAATTTCATGCCCGAGAACTGTACCATTCTTAGCAATTTTATGAATAAATTTTACGATATCCGAACCACAAAGTCCACAGCCTAAAACTTTTACAATTGCACCTTTACGGCCATCTAACTTTTCGTCATCTGCCTGTTTTATAACAATTTTATCATCTTCAATTACTGCAATTTTCATAACATCCCTCTTGTTTTAAATTTTAGCACAAACTTGAAAAGAATAAAGATTAATTATATAATACCTATATGACGGTAATAAGAAGATTAAATTGTTTTGATGCTCCCAAAATAAAAAAAATGATTTCATACTTGGGAGATAATGATAGAATTTCTAAAAATTTATCAAACCAAGCCTTTGGTTTAATCCATGGACTCCTGCCTTTAAAATACAAATTCTTACCGGAATCATATATTCTACTAGAAAAAAAAGAGATTTTAGGACTGATTACAGTTGCCCCAACAAGCGGGAATCCTTATAAAATGAACATTACAAGATTAATTTTCCAACAAAACATGTACGATGTAGGTAAAAGACTTGTTGAATTTGTAATCGCGAGGTTTGGTGCCAAAGGAGCAACATCTTTTAAAGTAACAGTCGACCAATCTCACGAAGAACTCTTAAACCTATTCATGCAAGGATGCGGTTTTAGACAATGTAGCTATGAAAACTTATGGAAACTTGAGAATTTCAAACCTGAAACTGAGTTAAAAGCGAATTTCAGATACTGCCAAAATTCTGATGCAAAACAAGTTGCGCAACTATACAACAATGAATTAAAAAACTTATACAAACCTTCATTACAAAGGCTTAAAACAGAGTACAAAGAACCTGTTTTTGAAGGACTTACAAATTTTTACAAAAACAGATATGTATTGGAAGAACCGTCAAATCATAGAATTGTTGCGTATTTATCTATTACAACAAGTGACAACTTGAATTTTATAATAGATATGTCAATGAATGATGCTTATAATGTTCCGTATGACGAAATAATCAATTTTGCTCTTGGAGAGATTTCTCGAAGGAAAACAACCTTTTATGCTTTTCTAAAACACAGGCAATACACAATCAATGCAGATATTTTAGAAAACTATTTACACGAAAGAAATTTAAACTGTATCCAAACTCAATGTGTTTTAATTAAAGATTTTTACAAACCAATAAAACAACAAGAAAATACTTTACAGGTATTCTTGTTTGGTGAAAACGAACTGGCTTCAAATTAGAAAAATATGTTCCAAACATAAAAAACGACATTTAAACCAAAGGGAGCAGCCAAAACATAAATTATCAAAATATTTTTAAACAGATTTTTTCTTCCTATTAAAAACAATAGTAAGCAACTAAGCAAACCTATGTAATAAATAGGAATATGTAATTTATCAAACAAATTTTGACTTTGGTTATCTAAATAACTACTAAAATCTTTTCTAAATTTTGATGCCGCTAACGGATTTATGTCATAAGTATATCTTTCATAATGAGAATAATAATCTTTAGTTTCACTTGCAATTAATTCATAATCAATCTTTACACTTCTAAATTGCGATTTATTATAAAATTGCAAATTTATTAATAAAAAATCATCATCATACAATCGATGAACAGAATTCAAAACGAAATTCTGTTTTATTGTACAATAATTTTCAGATTTATTACAATGCACTTTGGTTATTGGAGTATAAATTAGTGGAGAACACACATAAAACACTAATATCAAACCAATCCAAAACCAATAAAAAATTTCTTCTAAACTTTTATTTTTTTTAACACCCATGTCACATATTCTAAAACAAATTCTACATCAATACAAACAAACTAACATATATTTACAATTAAAGTTTGGAATTTATTTTTGTGTTAAAATCGGTTAAAGGGAAAAGAGGCATAATATGAACAAATTACATATTTATCTTGACAAAGATATTAACAAAGATTTAATCAAAACAAAAAAAATTGCGATAATTGGATTTGGTTCTCAGGGTTACGGACAATCAATGAATTTGAAAGATTCAGGTTGTGATGTTGTTTTAGGTTTAAGACCAGGTGGTAAATCTGAGCTTAAAGCCAAAGATTACGGTTTTAAAACTATGTCTATTGAAGATGCCGTAAAATGTGCTGATATTATTCAAATTCTTATACCTGATGAAATCCAAGCCAAAGTTTATGAAGAACAAATCAAACCATACATGAGAAAAGGTCAATATTTAATGTTTTCTCACGGATTTAACATTCATTATAAAAAAATTGTTGCACCTGAAGGTGTTAACGTAATTATGGTTGCACCAAAAGGTCCCGGACATACTGTAAGAAGTGAATTTCAAATTGGCAGAGGAGTTCCTTCTCTTATTGCCATATACAAAGATGCATCAGGAAATTCTAAGGAAATAGCACTGTCTTATGCTTCTGCAATTGGAGCAGGCAGAGCCGGAATAATAGAAACAACATTCAAAGAAGAAACAGAAACTGATTTATTTGGAGAACAAGCTGTTATATGTGGTGGAGTCTCAGCTTTAATCAAAACAGGTTTTGAGGTACTTGTTGATGCCGGATATTCTCCATATATGGCTTATTTTGAAGTTTTACATGAAATGAAACTTCTCGTAGACTTGATTAATCAAGGAGGTCTTGCTGATATGAGATATTCTATATCTAATACTGCTGAATATGGAGATATGACTCGCGGGCCAAAAGTTATAGGCGAAGAATCAAGACAAGCTATGAAAAATTTATTGAAAGATATTCAAAGCGGAGAGTTTGCCGATGAATTTTTAAATGAAATGGAAACAGGTTGCAAAAATTTCAATAAATTAAGGAAAGAAAACGCTGACCATTTGATAGAAAAAGTTGGAGAAGAAATTAGGTCTTCATTCGTATGGGGCTCAGACAACAAAATTATAGATAGAAATAAAAACTAATTAAGCAAAACTTTTATAAAAAAATAAGGAAAAAATATGTTTAGTACAGATGTAGATTATGAAGTTATAACATTTTCAGTCGGAGATACAAAAGCCGGAACCAAGATGGGTAAATTACAATTAAAAAACCTTGAAGATAATTCAGTTTTAAATTGTATTTTATGGGAAGAAACCTTAAACCGTTTTGACAGCAGTGTTTTCAGGTGTGGAAATATTGTAAGAATTGTTTCTGCCAGTTTTAACGAAAGATATAATAACTGCCTTGTTTCTACTCTTTCACTCATTAAAGAAGCCAAAATGGGATTAGATGAAAACGAAAGAGAGAAGGTTTTTCTGTGAGCCAAAAGCAGACGCCCAAACGGGAGAACTTTGCTTCCCGTCTGGGCTTTATTCTCGTCAGCGCGGGCTGCGCAATCGGTATCGGAAATGTCTGGCGCTTCCCGACGGTCGCGGGTCAGAGCGGCGGCGGCGTGTTCGTGCTGTTTTATCTGCTGTTCCTGCTGCTGCTCGGCGTGCCGGTTTTGACGATGGAGCTGGCGGTCGGGCGCGCGGGTCATGGTACGGCGACGCACGCCTATCGGGCGCTGGAAAAGAAAGGCGCCTATTGGCATGTCCACGGCTATTTCTGCCTGCTGGGATGCTGTGTGCTGATGATGTATTACACGAC
>CAKUQA010000072.1 GCA_934675225.1 uncultured Candidatus Melainabacteria bacterium
GAACATACTTCATTTAAAGATGTCGAACTTCCAAAAGGAATTCAAGAAAAAACTCTAAATAAAATAAAAGAATACTTGACAGAGGATGTAAGTAATGGTCACACATCCGAACAAATTGCAACATTTTTGGATATTTCAAAAGTTACAATAAGAAAATATATGCATTACTGAACCAAAAATGGAGAAGTCCTTGAACAAATAAACTATGATACCGGGGGTCGACCTTGTATGATTTATTTTATGAAATCGTAAAATAAGCCTTATTAATAATCTCAATTAAATCCATTATTATTTATCTTCAGTTTTTTTACTCAAAACTTTTTGACCGTCTTTCAAGTTGTCATTATAATTTATAACAATTTTGTCTTTTTCACTTAACCCTTTTGTTATTTCGACAACATCGCCAAAATCTTTACCAATTACAACTTTTTTAAAATGCAAAATATTATTATCGTCAACTGTTAATACGCGTGAACCGTTTTCGTCGGTAATAACAGAAGAATTTTTTACTAACAACATTTGATTTTTTGTTTCAAATGTAATAATTGTTTTTACATATTGTCCTGCAAAAAGTTTTAAATCTTTATTTTCAACAGTTATTTCTGCTTTCATTGTACGAGTTGAATTGTCAAAAGATTTTGATAGCTTTGACAATATTCCGACATAAATCTTGTCAGGTTCTTCTGGTACAAAAAATTTTATTTTTTGATTAAGTTTCACTCTATCTATATAACTTTGCGGAATATCAATTCTTAACCTCAATTTATCTATTTGAGAAATTTCAAAAAGCAAAGTACTTGTTGTACTACCTCCAGCAACAACATTGGCACCGGCATCTAAATTATACTTTGTAATTATCCCTGAAAACGGAGCTTTTATATATTCATAATTTTGCATAGAATTAGCTCTATTCAAATTTGCAAGGGCAACTTTATATTCCATTTCTGCTGTTTGGTAATCTGTTTCTCTTGTTTGCATTTCTTGAGGAGAGATAGCGCCGTCTTTAAATGCTTTTTTATATCTTGCATAAGTATCATGCGCTAAAGTTCTTTTAAATTGCGCTTCTGTCAAAGATTTTTGAGCCATTGTTTTATCTGCATCAATCAGAGGAGCAGAAATTATTGCCAACATATCGCCTTGTTTTACGCTATCACCAATATTAACAAATCTTTTATCCAAAATTCCGTCGATTTTTGAGTAAATTTCAGAATTATAATACGGTTTCAATTCGCCACTCAATTGTATATCCGGAATTTTATTATCATACGTAACAGTTTCATAATATGCCGTGAAAGGTTGTACTTCTTCGTGCAAAGTTTTTACAAACCTCCAAACTTTTGGAATTGAACCTAAAATAAGTAATATAACTATTGCAAAAATTATTTTATTTTTCATTTGTTTTCTCCGTATTTAAAAGTTTAAACATAGTAGGAACAACAAAAAGAGTTGCAAATAACACACAAATAAGTCCGCCAATTACAGCTTTGCCAAGTGGAGCATTTTGAGAGCCGCCCTCCCCTATTCCAAGTGCCATAGGTAACATACCTAAAATCATAGCAGTTGTTGTCATCAAGATAGGTCTAAATCTTGTTATACCTGCACTAATTGCAGCATCAAAACCGTCTTTTGAAATTTTATATTCTTTAGTTGCAAAAGATGTTAAAAGAATTGAATTTGCGCAAGACACTCCAACCGCCATAATCATTCCCATTAAAGCAGGAACACAAAATGTTGGATCAGTAATATATAAAATAAATACAAGACCACAAATTGCAATCGGAGTTGGTAACAATACCAAAAATCCATCTTTAAAGGATTGATAATTTATAACTGCAAGCAAATAAACTAAAACGCAAGCCAGTAAAATTCCACCAAACAACATTACAAATGTTTGATTCATTGTTTTTGCCTGAAATCTTGATATCAACAGGAGAAGCTAATCCAAAATTTAGAATTTTGCTTATTATATCAGCATCTTGGAAAAAGAAAACATAATCCGGATATTGATTATTTAAAACAGTTCTCATTTTTTCAATATATTTTTGAGTAGATTTGTGGGGTTTATTTAAAGTTATTAAAATTTCTCCATCGCTAACACCAATAGTTGAATTATCCATAAATACTCTATTGATGCCACCGTTTGGCAAACCGATTTTATCTATCATTGTACTAATTTCATTTTTTGGAATAATATCTTTGATTGTCATTTCAATCTGAGAAAATGCTTTTGCGGTATATTCCAATCGAGTACCCTGTTTTACATAAATATGTAGACAAAAGTAGTTACTATAGACAAATTTAGTTTAATTTTCGTTCTAATTTTAGCAGGATTACTTTTGAAAGAAAGTATAAATCTAAAAATGGTTATAGTAGCAATATTGATTACAGTAGGAACCATATTAATGGTAATTTAAAACTCGTTATAAAACACTGTTTCTGACAAATCTTTTCTTTCGTAATGAAGTGGATTTGGTTCTGTGCCGTTTTTCGGATAACCAATTGGCAAAATTGCTACAGGAACGAAGTTTTCCGGAATTGAAAATTCTTTAATTAGTGTATCTTTATCAAAATATCCAACCCAAGTTGTACCGAGTCCTATATTTTCTGTTTCCAACATCATCTGTGTTGTTACAATTGCAGCATCAACTTCTCCCATATCACAACCATCTTTACGTTTCCAACTTATTGTTTTATCATAACATACAACTAAAGCAAGAGGTGCAGAAAAATGATATGGAGTACAGTTTTTCAATTTGTTTAAACTTTCATTGTTATTTAATACCAAAATTCGTTGTGGTTGAAAATTACAAGCAGTAGGAGCTACTCTTGCAGCTTCTAAAATCAAATCTAATTTTTCTTTTTCAACTTTTTTATCTTCAAATTTTCTAACAGAATATCTTTTCTTTAAAAGTTCTAACAAATCCATATTTATCTCCTTTTTCAGTTGGTATTATTATAGTCAACATGACATCGCAATTTCAAGCAACTTTAGTTCAAACACTCATTGATTTTGAGTTTATTTTACTATATAACTTCTACACAGTCAAAACTCTTTACACAATCTAAAACGACTTGAGCGTGTTCTCTATGTTTTGTGTAATAGATATGTGATGCATTTGGAATAACAACTATTTTATTTTTTTCAGGATTTTGGCAGTATGAATTTATTTTTCTAATAAAGCCTTCTGAATTATGTTTTGTCATGCTGTCACGAGAGCCAATAATAAAAGCTCCTTGAATTTTTATTTGCCCAAGTGAACGAGTTTCTCCATCACCACTTATAACAGGACAGTTTTTCAGGTTTTCGGCATTATAAAAAGCTAAAAGAGTATTTGCTGTCATTGGTGAAAATCCCATAAAGGCAAAAGGAAGAATGTCATTTCCTCTACCTTCATTAACAAATTTTTGAGCCGTTGCAAAATACATTTCTCTGTCCGGAATGATATCGAAAAAATGTCTCAAATCAATTGGTGCACTTAAAATAAAATTGTCTACAAAATTGTCTGCAGTATTAGCAAGATAATGAATTACCCTGTTTGAACCTAGAGAATGCCCTGCCAAAATAATTCGCTTAAATCCCAATTCTTTTGCATATTTTACATAAGATTCAACATCTTCATAAGCTAAACTAAAATCATCATTAACAACACCGGTTGTAGTTTGTTTACCGGTTTTGAGATTAGAATAACTTATAAATGAAAACGCATCCATAGCTTGTCCTGCAATAAATGCAATTCCGTTCTGACTTAGTAATTCTCCTGCTGCCGGAAGTAATTCATTTTGGAATACATTACTACAAATACCGCTCATCATAATTACAACAGTATTCATAGTGTCTGCATTACCCCACATAGCACCTTTTAAAACTAATCCTCTCGGGGTTTGTACATTTATAATTTCCATTTGGATTCCTTTAGATTTTTATTTTACTTTATTATAATCTTAGTTATTAACTTTTTCAAGTTGCTCGGTTGTTTCTAAATTTGCAAATTTTTGATTACGTTATATGGTGTGATGTTTTTTATTAGAGTGTATAACGGTCGAGCTATTATATTAATTTTTATGATAAAATTTTCTTATGAAAATAGGAATTATTGGTTTAGGATTAATTGGAGGTTCGCTTTTCAAGGATTTAAGCGACAATTATGATGTTGTGGCGGTGTCCCAATCTCAAAGTGGTGATAGAATTTTTAAATCTTATGATATTTTAAAAGATAGAGATGTAGTATTTGTTTGTACTGCTATGAACAAAACTATAAAAGTGTTAGACGAACTTGAAAACATTTTAAAGGATGAAGCGATTGTTACGGATGTATGTAGCCTAAAACAATTTGTGTGCCAAAAGAAAAGACCTTACAATTTTATTCCGTCACACCCTATGGCTGGAACTGAGCATAAAGGTTTTGAAAATTCGTTTAAGGGTTTGTTTAAGGGTGCTAAATGGGTTGTTATAGGTCACTCATCCCAACTTTCAAAAGGCGCAAAGGAATTAATAAAAATAATTGAATTTGTTGGTGCAAAACCGATTTTTACAACAGCCGAAGAACATGACAAAGCTGCTGCAGCAATTTCTCACATGCCGATGGTGTTAGCGCAAGCTTTAGTGTTGTCTGTAAAAGATAATCCTCTTGCGTTAGAAATGGCTTCAAGTGGTTTCCGTGATATGACACGTTTGGCGTTATCAAATGAGGAAATGGCTTGTGATATGGTCAGTATGAACCATAAAAATATTGAGCAATCCATTCTTAATCTATATAAGTCTATTGGTGAATTACTAACTGACAAGTATCCGCAAACTATAGCCGAAATTAAAGAAATTCGGTCTAAAATGTATAAATAATTGGAGCAAACAAATTTTATTTAAATAGTTCAATAACATCAATTTCAAGATAATTTGCAATACTGATTATTTTGTCAATTGTAATGTTTAGTTTTGCATTTTCAACTTTTCCGATATAAGAACCGTCTAAATCAAGTTCTAATGACAATTCTTCTTGAGACAAATTTTTTAATCGTCTGTATTTTTTTAAATTTTTTCCAAAACGCTTTTTTACATTTTTATTCATACTTGTATTTTCGTTGGTATGTTAATTTAATTCCACGATTGACAGTCGTGTTAATATGTGCTAAAGTCCTTTATATAGAGATTTTGGAGGTTATTAAATGGATAAAAAAGGTTTTACTTTAGCAGAAGTATTGATTACTCTTGGCATTATTGGTGTTGTTGCAGCGCTTACATTACCCACTTTGATTAGTAATTATAGAAAGCAAGAAGTAGTTGCGCGATTGAAAAAGTTTTATAGTATTTTATCTCAAGCAATAATTCTTTCAGAAAATGATAATGGGCCTAGCAAAGAATGGACAAAAGTATATTATGGAGGTTTGGAAGATGCTTCAAACAAAACTCTCGCATTAAATTATTTCAATAATTATTTAAAAGCATATATTAAATACACCCAAATAGACGAAAATCCTCCTGCAATAAACTCGGCTTCAACTATTAATCGCAATATTCGTATTTATCTGTCGGATGGTTCATATTTTTACATGAAGAATGGGGCGTGTATGGATATTGATTATGATGTGAATGGAAGTAAAGCTCCAAATGCTTATGGGGCTGATATTTTTAAATTTATTATTTGCCCTGAAGAAAAATATAAAAATGAATGTGGTTCGGACAAAAATTTTTGTCCGTATTGTCCTATAGCTAACTGTAATACAAGAGAAAAAGCTTTACAAAAATGTAAAACCTCTCCGGCTACGTGTGCCAAAATTTTAATGATGGATGGTTGGGAATTTAAAAAAGATTATCCACATAAGTTGTAAAAGGTTGTTTTGTGAATCAATACAAAAATCGCGGAATTATTCCGCGATTTAAATTGTTGTGAAGTATTTACAGCGTGCTTGTTGCATGGTTTGTATAAAAACACTATAAACTTTTAACGTTTTATTTTGCAAAAGCTTCTGCAATTGATTTTTTGTAATCCGGTCTTAAAATACCTTTTTCTGTTATAATACCTGCAATCAATTCATGCGGAGTTACATCGAACCCCGGATTTATTACTTTTACATCCGGTGCACAAATTATTTTTCCATTGATATGTGTAACTTCTTCATGAGAACGTTCTTCTATAACAATTTCATCACCGGTTTTAATACTTGTGTCAATTGTTGATAACGGAGCCGCAATATAGAAAGGTATGTTATGGTATTTTGCTGCAATTGCTACTGTGTAAGTTCCGATTTTATTTGCTGTATCACCATTTGCGGCAATTCTATCTGCACCTACAACTACCATATCAATCATGCCTTTTTTCATAAAATAAGAACACATTCCGTCAGTAATTAAAGTTGTAGGAATTCCATCCATTGTAAGTTCAAATGTTGTAATTCTTGCACCCTGTTGACGTGGTCTTGTTTCATCTGCAAAAACCTGAATAGTCGGATCGTTTGCAAATGCAGAACGAACAACTCCTAGTGCTGTTCCATATCCTACAGTCGCCAAGCCGCCTGCATTACAGTGAGTTAAAATTGTAGCACCTTTTGGAACTACTTTTGCTCCGTAGTCTCCAATTTTTTTGTTAATTGCTATATCTTCATTTTCAAGTCTAATGGCATTTTGTTTTAATTCTTCAACAATGCCGTTTATATCAGATTTTGAATTTTTAATAATTTCTTTTTGTTTTTCGCAAGCCCACATTAAATTTACGGCAGTAGGGCGAGATGTTGCCA
>CAKUQA010000073.1 GCA_934675225.1 uncultured Candidatus Melainabacteria bacterium
AACATTACCTACACTGATTAATAATTATAAAGAAAAAGCAACTATAACAAGATTGAAAAAAGCATATAGTGTTTTGTCGCAAGCTATGCAGAAGGCTGTTGCGGAAAATGGCACTGCAGATTTGTGGGAGACTTATGAGTATGATGATGAAACAGAAGATGCTGAAAATACAATGCAGAGGTATTATCCAGATAATATAGTAAAACAACTTTCTGTCGCAAAAGATTGTGGTTTTAAATCGGAAGGATGTTTTTTGTCTGAAGAATATAAAATGCTAAATGGAGTTTCAGAACGAGATTTTGAGACTTTAAATAATCGTTATTATAAATTAGTTTTAGCAGATGGAACTTTGGTTGCACTAGAAGGTTATAACGATAAAAACGGAAGCTGTTCTGCTTCAAAGTATTGTGGTGAAATATGGGTTGATATAAATGGAAGTAAACTTCCAAATGTAGCAGGAAAAGATTTGTTTATATTTTATTATACAAAAGATAACATTTTACCTTATGGCTATAATTTAAAAGATAAGCCTCTTTACCAATCCGGTTGTTCTATAAAATCAGGAAGCGGATATGGTTGTACTGCTTGGATATTAACTAATGAAAATATGGATTATTTGCGTTGTACTGATTTGGCTTGGTCAACAAAGACTACTTGCAAGTAGAGCCGGTTTAAAGAAAAATTTTGCTTGATTTTATTTTTATGAAGTGATAATATTCTGGTAGTATGATAGAAAGACCTAAAACCGCTAAAGATAGAATAATTTTAGCATTGGATGTTGACAATCTTAAAGATGCTCGCGATTTGGTTCGTGAATTAAAGGATTATGTAGGATATTTTAAAGTTGGATTACCGTTGATTGTTAATTACGGTTTTGAAGCTTTTCGTTTGTTGGAAGAACACGGTGCAAGATGTTATTATGATTGCAAGTTTCATGATATTCCGCATACGGTTCAAAAAGCTTGTATAAGTCTTGTTAAAAATAATATCGACTTTTTTAATGTTCATATTCAAGGTGGTTCCAAAATGACATCTGCAGTTGTTAAAGCTTCTCGTGCTGCTGCAAAATCAATGGGAATTGAACCTCCAACTATTTTAGGGGTAACTTTGTTGTCAAGTTTTGGGCAAAAAACTTTGACTACAGAACTTTGTGTAGATAAAAATATAGAAGATTTTGTTTTGCAACTTGCTAAAGTTGCGAAAGAGACCGGTTTGGATGGCGTTGTTGCTAGTGCTGAAGAAGCTCGAAGGATCCGTAAAGAGATAGGTGATGATTTTATAATTTTATGTCCTGCAACACGCCCGACTTGGTCCTCTGTAAATGATCAAGTGAGAGTTGATACTCCTAGAGATGCAATTTTATCAGGGGTTGATTTTATGGTAGTTGGGAGACCAATTACGTCAGCGGATGATAGAGTAGGAGCTGCCAAATTGATTATTGATGAAATAGAAACAGCTTTGGAAGAAAAGTCTGCTCTTGTGTAAACGAGAAATTAATTGTTTCAAATAGTCTGAACTAAACTATTTGTCACTTTCCAATTCTTTTGATTTTAAGTATTTCTTTTTGTATCTGTCGAAGGTGTAGATTTGGAACTTTTCTCCGTTAGAGGTTATTTTTATAGAATTATTTAAGTCAGTTCTATAAATTATTGTGTTCCGTAAAATATCAAGTGTACCTCTGTTTGGATGCCCAAAATTATTTGGACCGGTTGAAATTATTGAAACTTTTGTGCTTAAATGAGTAAGCATTTCATTGTCTACAACATTTGGGCCACCGTGATGACCAACTTTTAATATTTCAACATTGTGTGGAATATTTTGCTTTAATTGTTTAAAAGCTTTTGTACCGGCATCTCCTGTAAATAACATATCAAAGTTTTTGTAGCTTAAAAGAGTTATTATTGATTTTTCATTATCTTTTTCTGAATTTGCAAAATAAGTTTTTATATTAAGAGTGTTTTCTTGGTAAATTGGATTGTTATTTTGTGGAATTGTTGCAGTAATATTTAAATCTTTTATTGTTTTGTAAATATTGGCAGATGTCATTGTTTTGTCGGAAAAAGAGTTTATATAAACTTGTTTGATGTTAAGAGCTTTCATAATATCAACAGCTCCGCCAGAATGGTCATTATCAAAATGAGTTATTATCAAGCCTTCAATATTTTTAATACCTCTATCTTTAAGATATTTGATTATTATAGAATTTGCTTGAGCTTTACTTCCATTGTAACCGGCTCTGCCTGTATCTATTATAAAATATTTGTTTTCAGGTGTTTTTATAAGAAAACAATCTGCATTTTGTACATCAAAAGCAATTATTTGCAAATCTTTTGTTGGAATATTTATAAGGCTCAAACCAAGGATTAAAAGTAAAGAAGAACAAATAATTACCAGTTTTTTATCAAATCCGCTTTTAATGGAAAGAGTTAAAAGTAAAATTAGTGCATAATAGATAATTATTTGAAAAATGTTAGGGTGTGTTGTTGATAAAAGTGAACCGTTTAGACTTGCAAAAAAGTTTGATATAAATACGATTGCGTGTAAAAAATAATTAAGTATAAAATCAAAACACATACATATTTTGTCTGTATACGGTGAAAAACCTGCAAGAATAGAACTTATAAAACCTCCAAAACTTACAACACTCAAAAATGGCATACTGCAAACATTTGCAAAAATTGAATATGTACTAAAAGTGTTAAAATAGAACATTTGAATAGGAGCTACCCAAATTTGAGCAATAATTGGAATTAAAAAAGCTCCGATTAGCCATTGTGGAATTTTTGAGTCTTTAAATCTTTCAAAAATAACGTTGGCAGTTGTTAAAAGACCGAAAGTTACTATGAATGATAACTGAAAACCAACATCGTTAATAAATGCAGGATTGTATATGAGCATAACAGTTGCAACGAATGCTAACAGTGCTACAGTATGAGCGTCCCTGTCTATTAATTTCCCAAGTAAAATGAGTATTAGCATTAATGCGGCTCTAATAACGGATGCTCCAAGTCCGGTCATAAGGGTGTAAATTATAATAACCCCAATACCGGATGTTACCATAAATTTAAATGGAACTTTTAGTCTTCGTGTAAAAAACACCCAAAATCCATATATAAAAGCGACATTCATGCCGGAAGCCGCGAGTATGTGTAACAATCCGGAATTTACAAAAGAAGTTTTTATATAATCCGGAGGAGCAACTGCATCATCTCCAAAAACAATACCTCCAAGGATTTCTAAGTTTGGTGATTTTAGATATTTAGAATGGACATTTATTATATTATCTCGAGTATTATTTAGTTTTTGTAAAAACAACCATTTAAAGGATAAAGTTTGTGGTATTATTTTCCCGTTTTCGCTATAAAAAACAGTAAAAGTATCAAAATTCCTTAGATATTTTCCATAATCAAATTGAGATGGGTTCCCTGCTTTAAATGGGGTTTGAATTTTGCCGCTGAATTCATATTTGTCTCCGATTTTGAGTTGAGAAATATTGCTACCTGTATACGTTACAAATGTTTTCCCTGTGACATTTGTATTATTTATTTTATCTGTTTTTAAAAAAAATTTTGTTTTGTCTGGTGTTGTACTATTTGGAATACTTACAATTTGACCTTGAATTGTTACTTTTTGAGGAGCATAAGTTACAAGTTCATCGGTTGATTTTATCTTAAAATATGTATTAAAAAAGCCAAAGTAAAAAACGAAAATCCAGAATAAAACGTATTTAATTGGAATATGATTTTTAAGAATTGTACAGATTGCTAAAATACTGATTGTTGCGCTGCATAAAATTCCGTTATCGTTGAAATAAGCCAAAATTCCACACATAAATACGATTGCAGTAATAAACATTATTGCATTTTTATTTTGTAAAATGTTACTTATCGCCTCTTTAATCATAAATTTAATTTTATTATAAATCTGTATCTTATTAGTGAGAGTATAAAGATATGTAAATCTATTATTTATAATTCGCAATTAATTTTGTTTTTAGTATTTAATAAAAATGTGTTTAAATGAAAGGTGACAATATGATTAGTCCTTTGAATTCTTCATTAGGTTTTTCTGCTTACAGACCGGTTTTTAATGGTACAAATAGTAGTGAACAAAATAAAAAGCCTACTAATTCAAATGTCGCTTCACAAACTGTTCCAAATAAGAAAAAAGAGTTAACACCGGAGCAAAAAACTTGGATTGCATTAGGCGCTGCCGCAACTTTAATTGCTGGTGGTTTAGTTGTAAAACATTGTTATTCAAATAAAACTCTAAAAGATGTTTTTAACGTGGTTGTAGATAAACCGAAAGAATTCAATAAAGAATATGTACAAAATTACGCAGATAAATTGAAAAAAGAAGGAAAACTCGGAGACGAAGATGCAGTATTATGTATTCCAAAACAAATATTTGACGAAGCTATGAAAAATGCATCTTCAGATATTAAGAAAATATATTCAAAAATAAATTTATCGGAAAATGGTTTCGCGATGGCTCCGGCAAGGTTAAGAAATAATATTTTTAATTTGGAATCTATTTCTGATTTAAAATTTGTTGACCCACAAACAAATGTAATGCTTGCTGTTATAAATGAATTGAAAAATGGGCGTATGGTTACTTTTTTTGTAGAATAAAATAAAAAAAATCTCGCATTTGCGAGATTAAGAAGTTTATTTATGAAAAGATATCTTTATTCTTTTGTAAATACCCACCAGCCTTTACGTTTCGCTGACGGTTGAATTTTTGGTTGTGCAATAAGCTGTTGTTGTTTTATTGGTGAGTGTTGTGCAAAAACGCTTGTTGATAATGTATTTACATATTTATTGTTTAAATGTGCATAATCAAATAAAATTACGCCTTTTGCATTTACTTTCCTTGCTTCATGAATTTGGCGGATTAAATCTTCATCAGAACCGCCCATAAATGTAACAAATAAACCTGCAAAGAAATCTGTTTTTGCTGATTTTGCATTAATTACATCCAACATCATTTTGTTTGCTGTTTTAGAATCACAAGTCAAAAACAAAGGAGTGAAACCATCTAAATAATCTCTTGTAGACCAAGTTCGCCAATCTTGTTGTTTATTATCAAGTGCAGCTTGTCTATCCGGAAATATAACAGCACTTATATATGTATTAGTTTGTCTGCCAAGACAACCTATCTTTTTAACCATATCTGAGATTTTTTCCCGTCTATAATTACACCAATCTTGCCACAATGGATCATTTTTAGTTAATGTAGCTGGGTCAACGCCATAAATTGATTTGAAATCATTTCTTGCATAATCTGTGTATCCCCAACTGCTTGCTTCATTTGATGATACGCTATTAGGGTATCTTATGTAATCAACATTTATACCGTCCGGTTTGTATGTTGTAATGATTTCAGAAACAAGCTTAACTAAAAAGTCTTGTACATAAGGATTAGCTGGGTCTAAAAAGTATCCGTTATGTTCTGATGTTGATTTTGACGGGTCAGGAGAATTTATATCTTTTTTTAGTTTATTTCCCCAAGACGGATTCATAGCTAATATACTTTGTGGGTTGTCTTTAGGGTTTTGTACACCAGCATAAAATGTTTCAAACCAAGTGTGAACTTTAATATTTCTTTTATGGGCTTCTCTAATCCATATTGCTAAAGGATCAAAACCTTGAAATTGTTCATATTGAGGAGTAAAACCGTAAGCTGCCATTGTTTGACTTGGAAAAATTGTTTTACCATGATAATAAGTTTCTAAGAAAACGTTATCAATCCCTGTTTGTTTTAGTCTGTTTAAAGTTGCAATAATTTCCTGTTCAGATTTTTCAGTTGGTCTAATCCATACGCCTTTTAATTCACCTGCTTTGTATGGCAAAACACTTTTTAAGGCATCATTTGCAGCTTCAATAGCAAGCTGAGAGTATTTTTGAACTTCATCAGGATTTTTTCTTGCTTTGCGAACATAATCTCTAGCATCATTTATATAACTATATGGAAGTTTCCAATTATAATCCGGACTTATTGTTCTATAATATTGCAGCATTTGTTCTGCTTCTGCGATTTTCTTTTCTGATTCAAAAATATAACTTTCGGATGTTGTGTATGTGTAAACTAAATTAGCATCTCTATCAATATATATTTTTGTACCGACTTTAATGCTTGAATTAATCCAATTTTTAGCTTTTCCATGACCACTAATTACAATTCCATTGATTGGAATGTAAGAATCAGCTCCAGATAGTTCTGTTACTGTATTGTCTTCTACTACTGCTTCTGCACCAAATTCATTTGTATTTGTTCTAATTCCGTAATTTGGTGTATATATTATAAGTTGGTTAATTCCTCTTGCTCCCGGAAGATAGCTTCCGGTTTTGTTTGTTGCAGCTGTTGGGTCAATTGCATTAATCCAATTTTTTGTATAACTGAAAACAACCTCTCCTTTGGCAGGTTGATAAGGTTTGAAAACAGGTGCCAATTCTTCTTCCGGTATGGTTATTTCAGAATTATCCAAATTTATTTGTTGTTCTTCATCAACCAATAGTTTACTGTTTTGTATTGGTTCAGGGCGTCTCCTAGCTGTTAAAGTTGGGGTAACGTCTTCTGCTTGACAAGCTGAAGCTACAAAAATTATCGCTGCAAGCATTAATAGTATTTTTTTATTTTCATTATTCTCTCTTTTACTCCCTGAAGTCTGAATATATTTTTCTTCGTATATAATAATAG
>CAKUQA010000074.1 GCA_934675225.1 uncultured Candidatus Melainabacteria bacterium
TGACATGGCAAAACAACTATCATTTGATTTAAAAACCAAATTAGATGATTTGACAGTTGATAACATTAAATGTGGTAAACTTATTGAAAAAGAAGATATTAAACCTGTATTTTTAAGAGTTGATTCTGAATTAGCAGACAAATCTACTAAAAAAGCATAGATAATAAAAAAGTTAATAAGACTTTAAGGCAATAGGGCAATAAGATTAATAGTCATTGTGAGCGAACGCGAAACAATCCAGCTGATTAATTTTAATATTGGTGGGGTAGGTACCACCACTTTACAAGACTTTAGTGAAAAGTGAGAAGTGAAACGTGAAAAGACCTTATCAGATAAGGTCTTTTCTTTCATATTTCCAACACTTTTAATTTTTCCCTCGTCTTACTTAATTAATCTAATTACTGTTAGTTTACCCTCTCTAACTCTCCCTAACCGAGGGAGAGAACATAATTGATAGACTCTGAATCAAGTTCAGAGTGACAAGCACTGCCATTCTGAGCGAAGTGAAAAATCTTTTCCCTCTCCTAAATTAGGAGAGGCGGATTGTGAGCTGAGGGCGAGCAGACTTGCAAAAGTGCAAGACTGTGCAGACCCGTTAAACGCGAACAACCAAGCAGGGTAGGGTGAGGTCTTAAATTTACCAGCCATGCGATGTTTCGGCTCCGCCTTAACATCCTCCCTCTCTTGCAGTTGTAACTCGTTACACTCAAACAACTGCTTTCTCTCCCTCAAGGGGTGAGAATTTGATAACATAAATGCCACGATAGCGGAATGAACAATAACTTGTTAGTGAAATCTTAAAATGGTCAATAAGGCAATAGTGCGTTAAGACAATAAGTGATTACAGAGAGAGTCATTGTTTGAGCACCTAAGTTTTCTGATGACTATTCCGCGTTCTGCTCATGTGGTGCGAGTTTGACTGTTTCTATATTGAACTTACTAGTTATTAGTGAATAAAGCGTGTGGATGGTTTTGTGGAACTTTTTTCACAAAAAGTTCCCGCCGTCCGCGGAGGACAATTAATTAAGGCAATAAGGTTTTATCGCCCTATTGCCTTAAAGCCTTATCGCCTACTATCTAATCTGTACAGGCATAATCAAACAAACATAATCTTCTTCACTGTTTGGTTTAAACATTGTTGCAGAAAGTGGAGTATTTAAACCTACTTTTACTTCGTCAGAATCTATATTTTTCAAAGCTTCAAGAACATATTTGTAATTGAAAGCAATTGTCAAATCTTCACCTTCATAATTTATATCAATAACTTCTTCTGATTTACCGGAATTTGAAGTATCAGCTGTTAATTTTAAAGTATTATGGCTAAATTCTAATTTCACAATACTTGTTTTTTCATCAACCATAATTGATACACGTTCCAATGCTGATGCCATTTGAGAAACATTTACCAAAGCTTCTTTAGGACTTTCATTCGGAATAAGTTTATTATATTGAGGGAATTGACCTTCCAACAATCTTGAAATTGTCATTGTTTTTTCTGATTTGATTATTAATTTAGATTTTTCAATATAAATTTTTACAGAATCTTCATCAATAAAACTACTCATTTTAATAAATTCATTCAATGTTTTAGAAGGAATAATTAATTGTTGAGTCATATTCTCTTTATTATCAATAGTTTCACGTACTCTTGCAAGTCTATTTCCGTCAGTAGAAGCAATTTCCATAGTATTGTTTGAAATATCACAAACAATACCTGAAAGAAGGTTGCTTGTTTCATAACTTGCTGCAGCAAAACCTGCTTGGCGTACAGCTTTTACAAATGGTCTGATTTCTATTTCAAAACCTTCATCGTCGTTCAAATTTACGTTTGAAAATTCAGGAGGAAATTCTGCTGCCGAAATACCGATAATATCAAATTTTGAATTTTGGCAAGTTATATTTACAGAAGTTTCACCTTCCGGCATTTCAAAAGTAATAAGTTTGTCTCCTAATTTTGAAACAATTTCATTGAGAGTTTTAGAAGGTAATGTAATTTTTCCTTCTTCTTCAACTTGAGCATCAACTTCAGCAATTACAGTCAAATCCAAATCAGTAGCAACAAGCTTAATTGCGCTTGTACCAATAGTTTCAATTAAAATATTTAACAAAACAGGTTGCAAAGCTTTTGTAGAAGTTGCTCTTTCTACGATTTTAATTCCGTTATATAAATCTTCTTTTTTTATAACAAATTTCATTATCTTACTCCAAGTTTTCTTATTTATATAATAGAATTATAATCCTTGAAAAATGAATTTAAACCAAATAATACGAAAACTTTACCTTCTAAGTTTTGAACAATTAGTTTTCTATTATATATTATATTAATAATTATATTTATATATATAATAGTAATAATAAGCAGTAAATATTTGTAGAAAACCAATGAAAACTATGATTATAATTGAATTAGAACATGTAGAAAAAATTGTAGAAAACTTGTTCAAAACTATATATTAATTGTAGAAAACTATTTATACAGAAAATTATTGTAGAAAACTCATGAGTTTTCTACAATAACACCTACACTTTTCTACTAAAAATTGACTAGTTTTCTACAAAGAAAATTGTTTAATTACTATAAACTTTCATAATAATTTTTTATTAATTTACAATCATCTTCAATATTAGGGCTTTCACAAACAAGAGCTCCTTTTACGCCAAACTCTTTCATAACTTTTAGTAAGTCTTTGTAATTCATATCAGAATTTTCTAAATTTAAATGTTGTTTTTCACCCTTAGCTGTATATTCTATTCCGGCAAGATGGCCGTGAAAGTTTTCTAAAGCATATTGTCCTATTTCGTTTCCAATTTTTTCTAAAACTTTTGAAAATTCATCATAAGTATTGTATTCTCCTGCGCTTCTTGCATGAAGATGAGAAAAATCTACACAAGGTAAAACTTGTTCAAAATCTTTTGAAAGATTTATGATTTCATCAATGTCTCCCCACTGTGTAGCTTTTCCTGTTGTTTCAGGTCTTACCCAAACTTTTATTTTTTCATTTTCTAAGACTTTTATAATTCGTTCAGTTTGAGTTTTTACTTGATTATAAACAGTTTCTTTATCTTTTCCCATATAAAATGCTGCATGATAAGTTATACTGAAAGCTCCGGCTTGAGAAGCTACTGCTGCCGTATCAATAATTCTTTGTACACTTGCATCTATTTTTTCTTCTTCTTTGGAATTTAAGTTAATATAAAATGGCCCATGAGCTGTAATGACAAAATCTTTAGACTTTTCTTTTACAAAATCTCTATTGGTATCACTCATTCTAACGCCGTGAACAAATTCTAATTCTATTCCATCTAGTTTCATTTCATTTAAAACGTCAAAAGCTTGAGGATAAGAACCTTTTCCTGTTCTTAGCGGCATACCCGCTGTTATAAAATTTAATTTATCGAATTTAAATAAGTTTTGCAAAATACGCTCCTATTGCTGTCATTAATACACAAATTGTTATACTTAAAATGATATATGAAAATGCGTGGAAAAATTGATGGTTTCCAATCATTTCAAAAAGCTCTAAAGAAAAAGTACTGAATGTTGTTAGTCCACCACAAAAACCAACAGTTAGAGCAAGTTTCAGTGCTGGTGTGATATCTGTTTTTTCAATAAACAAAATATATAAAAAACCGATAATAAAACTTCCTATAATATTTACTAAAAATGTAGAAAAAGGAAGATTTATTTCAAATATTTTTGCAAGGTTTAAACCAATCAAGTATCTTGATACAGCACCAATTCCCCCGCCTAAAAATATTGCTAATACGTTAAGCATGAACGTTCATTATTCCTTCCAAAATTTCACATGCATCAGCAACATATTTTGAACAATGTTCTTTTCTTGCCATTCCTTGTAATCCTGCTGACAAAATTCTGCAACAAGTAACTTTATTTCGTTTTTTGAATTCTTCAACAAGGTAAGCTGCATTTTGTCTAGCTAAAGCTTCATTTCCTTTTGTATTTTCTCTGCCAAAATTATAGCCGTTTATGATTTGTGCAGCTGCTAAAGTTCCACAAACACAACCTGATGACATTCCTCCTGAAAAAGATGTTGCAATCGGTAGCAATTCCTTTGGACATAAACCTTCTTCTGACGCAGCTTTTATAATACTTTCAGAACAAGAATAACCGTTTTTAAAGTATTCTATAGCTTTTTCTTTCATACACTTCTCCCTTTATGATAATTATATCATAAATAATATTTATGTTACAATAAAGCTAGGGAGAGGATAATGAAAGAGTGGATTTTTAATAAATATAACGGTAATGATAAATCTTTAATTTCAAGATTATTACATTCAAGGGGGATTGAAACAGAAGAAGAAATTTATGATTTTTTACATCCGTTAGAAATAAAAACTATTCATCCTAAAGCTTTCTGCGATATGGAAAAAGTTGTTGAAAGATTATCAAAAGCAATTGATAATGGTGAAAAAATAGTAATCCACGGTGACTTTGATGCAGATGGAGTTACTTCTACATCTTTGTTATATAGGACTTTTAAATACTTAGGTGCTGATGTAAATTATTTTATTCCGGATAGAGAAAAAGAAGGTCATGGTTTTGATACAAAAGCTCTTGTGAAAGTAATGACACAAGTTAAACCAAAAGTTATAATTTCTTGTGATTGTGGTATTTCTGATGTTGATGCTGTGAATTTTTTAAATAGTTTTAAGATAGATGTAATTATCACAGATCACCACGAAGCACCTGAAGTTTTACCAAAAGCTTACGGGATAATTAATCCAAAAGCTCCTTATGCATTAGATGAAAATCTTACACCAAAACAAATAGAAAGTCTTACTTCTCTTGCTGGAGTAGGAGTTGCTTTTAAAACAGCTCATGCTTTGTTAGAAAAATACAACAAATTAGAATTTATATCCGAAATTCTTCCTTATGTAGCAGTTGGAACTGTTGCAGATATTGTTCCTTTAATTGGAGAAAACAGGTATCTTGTTACAAAGGGATTAGAATTGATTTCTGCCGGAAAACATTATGGTATAACGAGATTACTTGAAAGTGCAGGGTATAAAGGACAAATAACATCCGAACAGATAGCATTTGGAATTGCTCCAAGAATAAATGCTTCAGGCAGACTTGATACAGTTGATGCTGCTTTAAAAGTATTGATTTCTGATAACAAACAAGAAATTGAAATGTCTATTCAATCTTTGAACGAATTTAATAAAATTCGTCAGGAATTGTGTCAGAATATTTTTGCAGAAGCTGATGAAATGGTTAAAAAAGAAGGAAACAGAAATCCTGCAATTGTTCTTTTTAATAAAGAATGGCATATTGGAATAATTGGTATTGTAGCTTCTATGTTAGTAGAAAAATATTATAAACCTACTTTTTTAATGACATACTCAGATGAAACTAAACAGTATAGGTGTTCTGCAAGAAGTGTAGAGGGAATAAATTTATATGATGCCATATCTGTTAACTCAGAACTTTTAGACGGCTTTGGTGGGCACTCAATGGCCGCAGGTTTAGCTTTTAGTGAAACTAAATCTTCTTTCGAACAAGTAAAGTCTGCTCTTTGTAAAACTATAAAAGAAATGTCTCAGGGAAAAGACTTAAAACCTTTTATAAATATAGATTTAGAACTTACACCTGACGATATTACACTTGATTTAATTGATGATATTTCTCAACTTGAACCTTTTGGTGCAGCAAACCCGAGTCCTATTTTTGCAATAAAAAATATGAAAATAAAAGAAAAAAGACTTATGGGTGAAAATAAAAATCATTTGAGATTGACTTGTCAGGCAGGGAATGGAGAGTTTAACTGTATTCGTTGGAAAGAGGGTGATATTTCTCTTGTGAAAGGTGATACTTTAGATATTGCTTTCCATCCGCAAAAAAATGAATATAACGGAACAACAAGTGTTCAATTGATAATTGATGATATTCATTCGGAATATTTGAAGGAAGAAGAAATTCCAAAACAAAAAATTTATGACCATCGTAAAAAAACAGACATTTTACCTCAAGTCAATGATTATGTAAAATCTTCAAAACAAAATATTTTGATTTTTGCGGAAAGCAAACCTATTTTAGATAAACTAAAACCTTTTGAAGCATTGTATGCAAGAACAATTACAAGAGATAATCTTAGACCTTGTGATGCTTTAATGTTATTTGATTATCCTGCAGATAAAGAAACATTTGATAAAATTTTAAATCAAACAACACCTCTTGCTATTCATTTTATGAATTATGACTTGAAATATATGGATGAAGAAGAATTTTTGAAAACTGTTTGCAAAATGTTGAAATTTGCTTGTCATAATAATGATGGAAAAGTAGAACTTCGTCGTTGTGCAAGTTTTCTTGGAAAATCTTATAAAGTTTTTGATTTATTATTTTCTATCTTTGATGACATCGGGTTAATTAAAATAAAAGAGCAAAACAAGGATTATTATATAATTGATTTTATAGGAGATATTACAGACCTTCCAAAAGCTTTGCATTCAACAAAATATGCAATACTAACTGATTTGATGGAAGAATGTGAAGAATTCCAAAGAACTTTGTTAGAGGATGATGTTTTTTCTCTTGTTTAATAATTACTGCAAGAGAGAGGGGCATGTTGAAATAAAGCTGAAACAAGATTAACTTTCCCCTCGCCCTTTGTGGGAGAGGGTAGGGTGAGGGGTCAAAATCAGTATTGATAACCCTGAATCAAGATCC
>CAKUQA010000075.1 GCA_934675225.1 uncultured Candidatus Melainabacteria bacterium
GTGAACCAGGTGTTGGTAAAACTGCTGTTGCTGAAGGTTTGGCAATAAGAATTGTAAATGCTGAAGTTCCGGATATCTTAGATGGCAAAAAAGTTATTCAACTTGATATGGGGCTTTTGGTTGCAGGTACTAAATATCGTGGTGAATTTGAAGAACGTTTGAAAAAAATCATGGATGAAATTCGTCAAGCCGGAAATATTATTTTGGTAATTGATGAAATGCATACATTGATTGGTGCTGGTGCTGCTGAAGGTGCAATTGATGCAGCTAATATCTTAAAACCGGCATTATCTCGTGGTGAAATTCAAGTTATTGGTGCTACAACTCTTGATGAATACAGAAAATATGTTGAAAAAGATTCTGCTTTAGAACGTCGTTTTCAACCTGTAATTATTGATGAGCCGACTGAGGATGAATCAATTGAAATTATTAAAGGTTTAAAACCTAAATATGAAGAACACCATAAATTAATAATTTCGGATGAAGCAATTGTTGCAGCGGTAAAATTGTCAAATAAATATATAACTGATAGATTTTTGCCTGATAAAGCAATTGATGTTATTGATGAAGCTTCTTCAAAAGTTCGTTTGAAAGTTTCAAACTTATCTCCGGAAGGCAAGCAGCTTGAAAAAGAATTGCGTGCTATTATTAAGGAAAAAGAAGAAGCAATCAGAAATCAAGAATTTGAAAAAGCATCTCAATTAAGGGATGACGAAGCTGACATGAAAGATAAAATTCGTGAAATGGCTCAAAAATATAGAGAAGAACATGAAGCGAATAAACCAACGGTTACGGCTGAAAACGTTGCTGAAGTTATTGGTACAATGACAGGTATTCCTGTTACTAAATTAACAGAAGGTGAAAGTGAAAGATTGTTGAAACTTGAACAAACTTTACATGAAAGAGTTATTGGTCAAAATGATGCAGTTGTGGCAATTTCAAAAGCAATCAGACGTGCCAGAGTTGGTTTAAAAAGCCCTAACAGACCAATCGGAAGCTTTATCTTCTGTGGTCCTACAGGTGTTGGTAAAACTGAGCTTGCTAAAGCTTTGGCAGAAGCTGTATTTGGTTCAGAAGATAATATGATAAGAGTTGATATGTCTGAATTTATGGAAAAACATTCAACTGCAAAACTTATCGGTTCTCCTCCAGGATATGTTGGTTATGATGACGGCGGTCATTTGACAGAATTGGTTCGTAAAAAACCTTACAGCGTAATTCTGTTTGATGAAATAGAAAAAGCTCATCCGGATGTTTTCAATATCATGTTGCAAATATTGGATGATGGACGTTTGACAGATGCAAAAGGTCGTCATGTAAACTTTAAAAATACAATTATAATCATGACTTCTAACGTAGGTGCAAGCATGATTACAACAACATCAAAACTTGGTTTCTCTACAAGTGATGATGAGTCAAAAGATAAATACGAAAAACTTAAAGAAACAGTTTCTGAAGAAATGAAAAAAGCTTTCAGACCTGAATTCTTAAATCGTATTGATGAAACAATCGTATTTGCTCATTTGAAACAAGAGGAAATCAGACAAATTGTAGATTTGATGTTAAAAGACTTGTTCAAACGTTTGGCAGAGCGTGAATTATCTGTGGAAGTTACTGATGAAGTAAAAGATCATTTGGCTAAAAACGGATATTCAGAAGCTTACGGTGCAAGACCTTTAAGAAGATTAATTCAGCGAAAAATTGAAGATATGTTGGCTGAAGAAATTCTTTCAGGTAAATATTCTGCTGGTGATACGATTGTAATAAAGCTTGTTGATGACAAAATTGCTTTTGAAAGAAAAGCAACAACCTGCAGAAGAATCAGAAACAGCTAACTAAATTATTTAATCCCTGCTAAATAAAGCAGGGATTTTTTACTTGAAAATTTTTTAAAAATAGTGTAGATTATTATATAGGTTATGGCAAAATTTCAATATAATGCATTAAAGGATAATAAGCAGGTTGTTAGTGGAGAAATTGAGGCTTCCGATTATCGTGAGGCTCGTGAAAAAATTCGTCAATTAGGTTTTTTACCTACAAAAGTTTATACAGAAGAATTTATTGACGAAAAAGATAATATTTCTGGCGAAAATGAACAGTTGCAAACTCAAGGTAAAAATGTTTCAAGATTAAGTTTGCAAGAAAAAATAATGTTTACGTCGGAGTTAGAAGTATTGTTGGCTGCAGGAATTCCAATTTTAGATGCTTTGCATACTGTTGAAGTTAATACTCCTAAAGAAAAATTAAAAATAATTTGTGGAAATTTGCAAAAAGCAATAATGCGTGGAGTTACTTTTGCAGAAGCTCTAGCTTCTTTGTATGGCAAAGTATTTGGTTCTGTTTATATCGGGTTGGTCAAAACCGGTGAAAATTCAGGTGAACTTGATGCTACTTTAGGGCGTTTGTTGATATTGTTGCGAAAAGAAGAAAGAATTAAAGATAAAATCAAAAGTGCATCAATTTATCCGATTATATTATTAGTTATTATGGCTGTAGTTTTAATGATTTTTTCAAAACTGGTTTTTCCGGCATTTTATGGCATTTTACAATTTAACGCTACTGATGTTCCACATTTTTCAGATATGTTGATAGGTTTTTGTGAATTTATAAATCAATTTTGGTGGTTGGTTTTGCTTGGCATTGGGGCTTTTTTTGGTGGAATTTCTACATTATTTCAAAATCCACAATTTAAAGCTAAGTGGGATGAATTAATTTTAAAAGTTCCGGTAATTTCTGACTTTATTCAATATATAAATTTATCCAATTTTATGACTGTTTTGAATATTTCTTATGAGGCAGGAGTTCCTATTCTTTCCGGTCTTGAACTTTCTAATAAGACGGTTGGAAATTATACTATTAAGAAAAAAGTCTTTAATGTTATAAATCTTGTAAGAAGTGGTCGTTCATTATCTGAATCTTTTGAAATTACAGGCGCAATTCCGTCTGCACTTATGACAATGATTGCAACCGGAGAAAAATCAGGAACTTTAGGAAAAATGTTTAAAGATGCTGCTGATGTTATTGATAAAAAAGTTGATATGGCATTGGAAGCATTAACTAAAATGTTTGAACCTACATTAATTGTTATTATGGGAATTGTTGTAGGTTTTGTTGCTTTAGGATTTTACCAAATGTATATGACAGCACTAGGTTCTTTATTTTAGATTTTTACAATTTAAAGAAATATATAAGTGGTACTATTGTAAATAATTGTTATTTTTATTTTTTGATTTAGCAAGAAAATCCATTTTTGTTTTTTCATAAAGATATGAAAATCTATTCTATAGAAACAAGAGATTATGACCAAAACCGAGTTTTAGTAAGAAGAAATAAACTCTCGCAATCAGCACCTGATGCACCTAAAGAAGCTTACCTTGTTGCAAAAGATAAAAAAGATGAGTTTGTTAAATGTCTTGAAAATAAAGATAAAAAAACAGTTATATTATCTTGTTTGTCCTTAGTCGGCGGAGCAATCCTTGGAATGCTTGCAGGGCATAAATTTCCTGTAACAAGGGTTGATGCAAAAGCATGGAGTGTTGGTTATGGTATTGTTGCCGGAATTTTATCAGGGCTTTTGGGGGCAGGGTTGACTGATAGACATTATACCAATAAATTATTAAAAGATTTTAATGCTGAAAAATATTCAGGTAAAAATTAGATTATATCTTATTTTTATTAAACCAATTAATAAATTTATCTAGAAACCCATCATCTTCTTGAACGTCAGTATTTTGTAATTTTTCTAATTTATGTTGGATTTTGGAATATTCAGGACTGCCTTTACCTATTTCTAAGAATTTTTCGTAACATTCAATTGCAGCTGATTTGTTTTTTAATTTATCATAAGCTTCACCTAATTTTTTTACTGTTAAAGCATTTCTTTTATCTAAATGGTAAAGTTTTAACAAATATTCGGCTTGCATTCTATAGTCACCAATGCTTTCTCTGAATTCAGCCAATTTTTCTAATGATTTTTTATCGTTTTCATCAAGTTTAGAAATTCTTTCATAAAATTCCATGGCATGGTTCTTATCGCCGGATTCTTCTAATAATACGGCTAACGTATTAAGTAACTCCAAATCGTCATTTTTTATTTGATATGCGTTTAAGTACTCATTAATTGCGATATCTTTATTTCCTCTGACAATATTATATTTGCCCCAATTTATATGAGCGTTATAGTCGTCATTTTTTTCTTCATAAATTAATGCTCGCATCTGATATGTTAATGGAGAGTTTTTCTCTAATTCATCAAATTTGTTAACGCATTCCAATGCTTTTGTAAGGTCTCTTGTCATGTAATAATATTGCGCTTTTAGGGAATGGAATTGTGCAATATGTCCATATTGTTCTTCCATTTTTTCAAGTTTTTCAATTGCTTCACCTTTTTTGTTCATGTCAAGTAAACATTTTACTTTTGTAAGTTCATCAGAAGTTATTTCTATTGCTTTTTCAGGATTTCCATTTTTTAAATATAAATCAGCCAACATTTCCTTTATATTATTTGTGTCAAATCCTGATTTTCTAGCTCTTTCAAGAACTTCAATAGCACTGGGCATAGCATCTTCTTTTAGATAAAGATTTGCAAGTCGGGCATAAACATCTTCATGAGTTCCTTCGTGGTCAATAACTTTTAAATACTCATCAATTGCTTTTACATTGTTATTTGTTTGTTCATATAGAGTTCCGAGAACAAATCTTGCTGAAAGTATTTCTTTATCTTCTTGGGCAGAATTTACAGCTTTTTTATAATCATTAATAGCATGTTCCAATTGGTGTTCTACTGTGTGCATATTCCCTCTGTAAACATAATATTTAAATCTGTCTGTAGTGACGTAAATATCCATTAATTGCTCATAAGCAAGAATATTTGTAGCATCAAATTCAAGGATTTTTGTATAAAAATCAGCAGCTTCTTCTTTGTTGTCAAGTAACATAGCAAGGTGTCCTAAGCGTTCTAAGATGCTCAAATCTTTAGGATTTCTGTCATGAAGTTTTTTATATTCTTCATAGGCTTGTGTATATTGTTCGTTGTCTTCATATTGTTCTGCTGTTTGTAAACTCATTTGGAACTCCTTAATTTAATACTTTAATTTAATTATATATAAAAAATGTTTATATCAATAATCTTTGTGGCTAATTGAATTTATTTTGAGCTTTTTGAATGTCATTAGAAAGGTAAAATTCAATAGCATCATCTGCTTTTTTTAATACTTCTTTAAGTGTATCAAGTTGCTCTTTGGGGAAATTTTGTAATACATAGTTTTCAGAAGGAATGTTTGGTTGAGGCCCAATTCCAACTTTAAGTCTGTCAAATTCTTTTGTTCCAACATGTTTAATAGTAGATTTAATTCCGTTGTGTCCACCGTCAGAACCATTTGCTCTAAAACGTATTCTGCCTAAATCAAGAGCTATATCATCATATATTATTAAAATATCTTTAATGTCAATTTTATAGTAATCCATTACGGCTCTAACGGCTTCTCCTGATAAATTCATAAAAGTTGTTGGTTTAATATAAATTATGTCGTTTGATTTTGCAAGAAAACATTTAAGTTTAGTTTCTTCTTTGAATGAGAAGTTATTGTCTAAAGCTAATTTGTCTAACACCATAAAACCGGCATTATGTCGTGTAAAACAGTATTTTTCTCCAATATTTCCAAGTCCTGCTATTAATTTCATATTATTTTATCCTTTATATTTATTATTTTAACGTAAATAAATATTACCATACCTGTTTGCCATGCTTTCGCTTAACAAAATGATAAAAAACATTTATTTTAAAAATACTTAAAGGTGAGGATATGATTATGAAAAACAAACCAATAATTCAAGAAAAAAGTTCAGAAAAAGTTGCAAAATTTTTAGATAAGAATTCTTTGCATAAAAAAGATTTTGCAGAAATGATAGGAGTTACATTGTCTTATGTTTATAACTTGATAGATAACTCAATTGCTTTTTCGACAAGAAGTACTACGTTAGAAAGAATTGCTACTGTTATGGAAATTGAACCTGAAGAATTTGAGGAATACAAAATTCCGCAAGAACCAATATTAGTTGATGATTCAATCGAATTTTTTAAAAGTATAATGAAAGAAAAAGGAATGTCTGTTGTTAATTTTTTGAAAGCTTTTCCTCGAAAGAAACGTTTAGACGTTGTGGACATGCTTAGAGGTGCATTACCAATTCCAATAGATTTTAAGGAGTTGACAATGATTGCACAAGTTTTGGATTTAAATAAAGATGATATATATTCCATGTGGGAAAAACGTATGAAGCAGGTGTTAGAATTGAATGGCATGAACATATATTCCAATGCTGCTTTGGTTAATTCCATGTTTGATTGTGCTAAAAAATATATTCATTTGAAGTAAAAACAAGAGCCCAACTATTAATTTGGGCTTTTGTTTTATGCATATAAATTAATAGTAAAAAATAAAAACAAAAAAAATAATAAAAAACTGTTGACATTAAATTTTTTTCTTGTTACTATAAAACCACAGACGAAATGAATAGCAAATTTAACTTGCGCTTGTAGCTCAGCAGGTAGAGCACTCCCCTTTTAAGGGATAGGTCGCGCG
>CAKUQA010000076.1 GCA_934675225.1 uncultured Candidatus Melainabacteria bacterium
AAAAAAAACCTGCAACTAAAAAAAATGAAAAAAAAGAAATAGAGTTACCTAAAGCAGAAACTTTAAGAGAAGAAGTTAGAATTGTTTTCAAAAAAGCTCTAACAGACAGAGAACAACGAGTTTTTGATTACTTTGTACAGAACAAAGGTAAAATTGTATACGCAAAAGACTTAGCCGCATTACTTGATTTGCCAAGAGACTACGTATACAAATATATTAAAAATCTTAGAGCAAAAATTGAAGGTGAAAACCTTCAAAACGCTGATAAAGGCGGATTTATCTTAAACTAAGATAAAAATTTTTCATAATCACAATCACCTAAAATAAGGTTCTCTGAACGGAGAACCTTATTTTTAAGTATCTGCCTGATAAAATAAAAAAATACTAACGTCTTAATAAAACATTCATCCCTGCTATAAAATAGTTTTTAACTTCAGCTAAAGAACGAATTCGTGTAAGCATTCTAAATATATAAGCAGGTCTTAAATAAAATCTTTTTATTGCAGATTTATGCAATTCAAAAACTCTGTCTTTAGACAATGTATGAGTATTCACCGATGGATAAAAATATGCATTTTCAAAAGAAGTATCCTTGTCAAACAAATTGTGTTCTTTAGCATAATCGTAAAATCTGGATCCCGGAAGTGGAGTTGCCGTATAAAAACTTATAAAATCACTATCAAGTTCTATTGCAAACTTTATAGTATCTTCAATTGTTTCTTCAGTCTCCCAAGGCAATCCAATTACAAAATAGTTATAAATGCGTATTTTAGCATCCTTAAAAACTTTTACAGTTCGCCTTACATCATCAAGGGTAATTTTTTTACCCATTTTTTCAAGCATATACTGTGAGCCACTTTCTACACCAATACTAACGAGACGACACCCCGATTTATACATCAATTTTGCCATCTCTAAATCAGCGGTATCAGCCCTTGTATTAGCAGACCACGTAATTTTCAGTCCACTATCAATAATAGCCTGACATAAATTCATAGTCCATTCTTTATCCAAGTTAAAAATATCTGACCAAAAAAGGAAATTTCTTATATTGTATTTTTCAACACATTCCCTTATTTCTGCAACAATATTTTGAGCGCTTCTTCGTCTAACTTTTGCGCCTGAAACAGGAGTCGCAAGGCAGAAAAAACAATGAAACGGACAACCACGCTCTACTTTTATTGTTGCTTGAACCTTATTATTATCCGGACGTCTGTAAATAGCGTTATTCACCAAATGTCTTGCCGGAAACGGTAAGTTATCTAAATCTTCAATAAATGGGCGTTTACCTGTAAATTTCACCTCATTGTTTTCTCTATAATATATACCTAAAATATCTGACGGTTGTTTTTTTTCAAGAATTTCTTTTAATGTTTCTTCGGCTTCTCCCAAAATCCCATAATCAAGAAAATCATGTTCTTTTAAGATTTTTTCTCCTAACATTAAAAAAGCCGCACCTTTAGCAATAGTAACAATTTCCGGATTAAATTCCTTAGCTTTCTTTATCGCATCCAAATCATGTTCTAAAGTCGGAGTTGCAATATTTACAACCAAATAATCAGGTCTAAACTCTTTTAAATCTTGAATAAAATCACCATTCTGACTATAATCTTCTATTTTAGCTTTAAGCCCTTCCTTTTCTGCAATAGATGCCAAATACATCAAATCCGTAGGTGGCAAAGGAGGAATTACTATTAAATCCTTTGTCGGTTGTTGACACCTGTCTTCTCTATTCATTACGGGAGAAGGCGGATATATTAAAAGAATTCTTTTTTTTAAATCTTCCATTACTAAACCTTTTCTCTAATTCTAGAAGCAATAACTGCGGCAACTGCAAGACATACAGCTCCAATTAAAAATGCGTATTCCCAATGATAGTTAATATGCTCAGCTCCCATAGTAAATGAACATTTTGAAATAATCCAAGCTACTAAGGTACAAACAAACACTTGCGGACCTGCAATAAAGATATTAAAAATTCCCATTACAGAACCTTCTGTTCCTTTTTTAATAAATTGAGAAAGCATAGCAAAAGGTAACGCACAAATACTTGCCCAACCAATACCTGCTAATCCCATAAAAGCAGCTACCATTTTAGGTTCTCTAACAAAAAACATTCCCAAATATGCAAATATCATCGTTATAATCGAAACAATATGAACTTTTTTATTTGTATATTTTGCAGACAAAAAACCAATTGGAATAGCAACAATAAAACAAATTAAGTTAAATATCGCAAAACAAATTGAAGAAAAATTTGTACCTGCTAAGGTTGGAATAGTATAAGCCTCTTTTGTTGCTTCAGAAACGGTAGTCAAATCCGGAACAAAATAAATAGTATGAACAGCATACTGAGTAAAGAAAATCATCATACACATAGTACCAATCCAAGTAAAAAATTGCATTGTGCAAATCTTTGCTACTTCAGGAGATAAAGCAAAGAAATCCTTTAATGATTGAATAAAAGATTGAGACTTAACTTGTTCCGCTTCCTGCTTATTTTCTTGTTGAACAGCCTTTTTACCTTCTTTAATAGTGATACAAGTCCAAATCATCCCAAGAGTAAAAGCTAAAGCCGCCATAATAAACTGAGCTGGAATAGACATTTGGTATCCAAAAGCCCACTTTAAAAATGGAGCAGTTCCGGCCGCAACCACAGAGCCAAGCCCAATTGCCAAACTTATATAAGAATTTGCAATAGAGTATTGTTCTTCAGGCACAACATCAGGAATTAATGCTCTATAAGGACCTTGAGCCACATTTACACAAGCATCAATTACCCAAATCATTATTGCGGCAATAAGCAACGCCGTAAGTGGAGGTAAATTCAAACCTGTAATCCTATGTAAAAATTCCGCAACTCCGGCAGAATTAGGAAAAATCCACAAAGCTAAAGAAGCCAACAAGGCTCCGCCTAACAAATAAGGACGGCGTCTACCCAACGGAGAAACGGTCTTATCACTCAATGCACCAACTAACGGTTGCACGACCATTCCGGTAAAAGGTCCTGCAAGCCATATAAGCCCATATATAAACGGAGAAGCTCCTAAGCCCTCAGTAACAGGACCTGATAAAATTATTCTCATTTGCCAAGCAAATTGCAATCCAAAAAAACCTAAAGCAAAGTTCAAAAACTGAGCAGTAGTAAACTTCTTTAAAACATTGTTTTCTTCCATATTAAATTTCTCCCCAAAATCTCTCGTATAACAACGATACACGTAACAAAAAATATAGTCAAGAGGATTAACTAAGTAAAATTCAAGCTATGGTAATTGTTTGAAATAATTTGGGTCGGTTAAAGCTTTATAAGTACATGCCATACCGTTCATATTATTAGTAGAAGTTTTAGAACAATAAATATTAGCAGTAGCAGAAGTACCAACAGCTCCCATTGGAAGAAATTTTCCATCACGAGTTATTTCAAAAGTAAATAAATCATGTCCCCACAAATTCGGACCTTTTTGATATCCATTTACATCAACGGAAATAAACATATTAAAAGATCCACCTGATTCTTCAATAAGAATTAGTGAACCATCCGCCAATAACAACTGTCCGTCATCGAATAAATAATTAGTTGCTTCAGTCGTCTTGTTATAAGTTTTATAGACATTTTTAGCATCCTTATTAGCCTCAAACCCGGTATTTACAACACAAGAAGAAATTTCTGTACCATACCCGCAATCTTTTAGTACATTCAAATGGGGTTTTAATTTGCCTTTTAAAGTTCTACCTCCGTTAACAGTATGTGCTAAATCTTCTCCATCTTCCAAATTTATCATCATTACTGCCTGCTGTAAAATAGAAGCATTCTTTTTTAATGCAACTTCCAACTCTTTTGCCTTTTTATTTGCAATTAAAGTTGGCAAAGTTAATGCAGCTATAACACCGATAATGCCAAGAGTGATTAATACCTCTGCAAGAGTGAAAGCGACCTTAGAATTTTGGTTGTTAACTGCGCATTTAAGTGAGAAGTGAAACGTGAAACGTGAAAAGATCTTATCAGTAATATTATTACCTAAATTATTATAACCAACATTGATAGACTCTGAATCAAGTTCAGAGTGACGCCCTCGGTCATTCTGAGCGGTAGCGAAAGAATCCAGCTGATTTGTTAATTCGTAATTGACTAATCTCTCACTATTACTCTTTTCTTTTAAACAAGTAAACTTTTCAATTTTTACAGCCATGCGATGTTTCGGCTCCGCATCAACATGACTTATCTTTTCCCTCGCCCCTTGTCTATTTGTTTCTGTCATTCTGAGCAGAGCGAAGAATCTACCTAAAACTCCACCTTTAAAAAGTGTACTTTTGGGCACTTCAAATAGTCTAAAACCATGATTATGAGAGGTTATGCAGCGACTGCCCCCCCCCCGATGAGCGTGCCATTTGCGGCATTTAAATAAAATCTTTCCATAAAATCCTCTCTAAAAAAATATCTACAAATCTATTATAATATATATTTTCATTTATTTCAACTTTTATAGTAAAATAAAATCAGAATTAAGGAGAAAAAATATGGAAAAAGATATTAAAGCCGTAATCCTTGCAGCAGGAAAAGGCACCAGAATGAAATCTAACACTATAAAAGTTTTACATGAAATATTTGGGAAAACAGTCCTAGGTTATGTATTAGACAGTGTAAAAAATATTGTTAATCAATCAATCGTAATTGTTGGTCATCACGCTGAAGATGTTACAAATTTTATTGAAAACAACTACAAAACAGCTAAAACAGTTCTTCAATCACCACAATTAGGAACAGGACATGCTGTATCAATGGCTTGCCCTTTATTAGAAAATTTTGATGGACAAGTGATAATCCTTAATGGAGATATTCCGCTAATTAGCGAAAATACAATTAAAAAATTTATTAAATATCATAATTCAAACAACTCTGACCTAACAGTAATGAGTGCAGTCTTAGACGATCCTGCCAGTTATGGTCGAATTATCAGAGAAAACAACAACTCTCTGAAAGCAATTGTTGAAGCTAAAGATGCAACTCCTGAACAAAAAAACGTAAAAGAAATTAATGTCGGAGTTTACTGTTTAAATTGGTCAAAAATTAAAAATGCTTTTTGCCAACTTACCAGCAACAACGCACAAGGCGAATATTATTTAACAGACATAGTTTCTTGGGCTAAAAAACAAAACTTGAAAGTAAATGCTTATATTATGGAAAATTCTGAAGAAATGTATGGAATTAACTCTCGACAAGACCTTGCATTTGCAACAAAAATAATGAATGAAAGAAAACTTGAAACATTGATGACAGAGGGAGTAACTATAGTTGACCCTTCTTCTACTTGGATTTCTGAAGATACTGAAATTGGAGCTGACACAATAATATACCCTTCAACTTACATTGAAGGCAAAAATAAAATCGGAAAAAATTGTAAAATTGGGCCTTGCGCACACCTCAGAGGAGATGTAGAAATTGAAGATAATTGTAAAATAGGGAATTTTGTAGAAATAAAAAAAGCTAAAATAGGACATAATACAAATGCCGGACATTTGAGTTACATCGGAGATTCTGAACTTGGCTCACACATTAATATTGGAGCAGGTACAATCACAGCAAACTACGACCCGATAAGCAAAAAGAAAAGTAAGACAATTTTAAAAGATAATGTAAAAATTGGTTCAAATACAGTGCTGGTTGCTCCTGTTGAAATTGGGGAAGGCACAAACATCGGAGCCGGTAGTGTTATAACTAAAAATATTGGAGAATGGGCTTTAGGATTAACAAGAGCTCCTTTGAGAATTATTGAAGGATGGGTAAAAAAAGATAAATAAGTAATAAAAATAGTATTTATAGCATAAATTAACATCTTAATATGACTATAAAATTAACTATTTTCAACTTACTATTTGTCGTTCACTTTTACATGAATTCGTGATAAGATAAACCTATGAGCCATAAAAAGTTAAAATGGACAATGTTTGTTATTACAGCAGTTGGCAATTTTATTGCCATGCTTGATTCTACAACCGTAAATTTGGCACTTTACCCAATGTCTAGGGACTTACATGTTACAATGGGGCAAATTCAATGGGTAATGATTGCTTACATGCTCATTTTAACTGTATTTCTTCCATTTTTTGGAAAACTTGGCGACATCTTTCCTAAAAACAAATTATACACGGCAGGATTTTTATTATTTGGAATTGGAGCTTTTTTAAACACCACTGCTTCAACATTCCCGCTTTTAATCGGTTATAGATGTTTAGAGGCAATTGGGGCTTCTATTTTACTCTCAAACGGCCAAGCAATTATAGCATCTATTTTTAAAAAAGAACGTAGAGGAAAAGCTCTTGGATTAAATGGTTGCATAGTTGCAATTGGTGGGATGAGCGGTCCTGCACTTGGAGGTATTTTAATTAATTACTTCGGTTGGCATTCTGTTTTTTTCCCATGTGTAATTGTTGCAATTTTAGGAGTTATTTATTCTTATAGAATGCTTCCCAGAAGCGTTAAGAC
>CAKUQA010000077.1 GCA_934675225.1 uncultured Candidatus Melainabacteria bacterium
TTCTTTTTTCAACTGTTCATAGCCTTGCATTCTTTCCAAGATTTCTTTGCGTTCTTTTGATAAAGTTTCAATTTGTTCTTTTAATTCGCTTTGACGCGCTAAAACTTCATCATAAGCTGCAAGTGCACGCATGTTAACATCGCCAAGCTCAGCCATCCTTTTTTCTAAACGCTGAATTTTTGATGTAATTTCTTCTATAGAAATTTCAATTGGTTCTACTTTTGTTACATCTTCGCCGGAATCTTCAAGTTCTTTTCTTGCTGTTTCTAATTGAGGTTCTAATTCTCGTCTACGAGCTTTGAAAGATTCTATTTGTTCTGCAATTCTATCAATATCAGTTGCTTTAATGTGTTTTTGTTTTTCAAGTTCAATTAAATCTGCATTGATTTCATCGCGCTCTTTTAATAATTTGCCTAATTTTTCTTCAATTTGAACTATTTGTTCATGAAGCGCTTCCATTTTTTTATTTAGTTCTTCTATATCGTTTTTGTAACGTTTTTTATCTTCTTCTAATTTTACGTTGTTATGTTCAATACTTGTAATTTCATCAGTTTTGGTTTCAATTAAATTATCATGAAATGAAATTTGACGATTAAGCTCGTTTTTATCATTTTCAGCTGTCATTAATTTGGTTTGAAGTCGTTTAATTTCGTTTTCAACACCTTCTGTTTTTTCTTTTAAATCCTTCAAATCTTTATCATTAATAAGTTTTTCAACTTCTTCAATAGCTTCTTGACAAACAGTCATATCGTCATAAACTTTTACATTCTTTTCTTCAAGTTTATCTAATTTGTTGTTTAATTCAACAATTTTTGGCTCTGCAGAAGCTATAAAATCAGCTTTTTCTTTTAAAATATTTTCGCTGTTGGCATAATTTTGGTTCATATTATCTAGCTCAACTTTTGATTTAGAAAATTCATTCATTGAGTCTGAATATTTACTTCTAATATCTTCTAATTTTGCTTCTAAAGACGATTTTTTGTTTTCAAGAGAAGCCAGTTTTTGCTCCATTTCTTTTAATCTGTCTTTAAATTTGTTTAATTCCTCATCATCATTTTGACCAAAGCTTAAGCCTGTTCTAAGTCTGGTACCACCTGTCATAGAACCTGACTTTTCAAGTAATTCTCCTTGTAGCGTTACCATACGGTATTTACCGATAAGTCTTTTAGCAGACTCTAAATCTTCTACAACAATAGTATCTCCTACTGCATAGTAAAAAGCATCTAAATACTCATCATCAAAATCAACAAGATTTATAGCAAAGTCAATAACCCCTTTGTCTCTTGGTAATTGCAAACGAGTTGGAGCTTTTTTTATTTTATTAAGTGGAATAAATGTTGCTCTACCAGCACCTGAGGATTTTAATAATTCAATTGCAACTCCGGCTACATGTTCATCATCAACGACTATATGAGCCATACGACCACCAAAAGCAACTTCCATGGCAACTGAATATTCTTTATCTACAGTTCCAAGTTTTACTAATGGTGCATGAACGCCACGTAATTTAGCATTCATAATTGTATCTACGGCTCTGCCAAAGTTAGCGTCTTCAGCCATTTGCTTTTTAGTTTCCATAATCGTAACTTTTTTAGATGCCATTTGAACATTATAAGTTAAATCGTTGATTTCGTTTTTGGTTGTATCCAAATCATGTAAAGTATTTTGTTGGATAATTTTGAAATCACTCATTTCTTTTTGCAATTGTTCAACAAGAGTTTTTTTCAAATCTTGATTTGCTGCAAAATTTGTTTTCATTTCAGTTAATTCTTCAAACTTATTTTTTGCATCTTCTAATTCTCTTTGTAGATTTTTTAATTCACTTTCCAATGGAAGTTTTGCTTGAATAAGTTTTGTTTCTTCGTCTTTTAAATCTTCAAGTTGCTTTCTTAAATTGTTACGTTTTTCAATATGTTGATCGGCAGTAGCATTTAAACCGGTCATGTCCTCTAAGATTTTTTTCAATTCAGCTTCTTTAGTCTTAGTATTCTCTTTAATGATAAGAATTTCATCATCTTTCAATTTAATCTTTAATTTAAAATCTTCAATTTTCTTCTTAAAATTTTCAATTCCATTTTTAGCATTTTCAATAGAACGCAAGCCATCATGAATTTGCTTATCAGCGTAATTAGTTGCGTTGTTTTTACGATCAATTTCCCCTTTTAAGGCTTCTTCTTGCTTTTTTAACTCAATTTGTTGAGCTTCCCCTTTTTCTTTTACAAGGTCTGAAATTTCTTGATATTTTTGCTTAATAAGAGACAAACGTTCATCTAAATCCTTACTTTTTACTTCTTCTTCTTTTTTCTTTTTAGTAAATTCCAAAATATTTTCGTGTGCTTTTTCAAGGCTTCTTTTTATATCAAAAAATCTAACTTTGTTAACCTGACCTTCCAGGCCTTGTTTTTCTTCTCTTAGTTTTTGATATTTTAATGCAACCTCACGTTCTTCTTTTAGTTGTTCTAACCTGTTATCAACTTCGTTAAGGATTACAGTTGAACGCTCAACTCTTTGTTCAACAGTTTCAAGCTCATTTGTTGCCTGATCTATTCTGCGGTCAAAATCTGCAATTCCCGCAATTTCGTCAATAATTTTACGGCGATTTTTAGGGGTACAATTAGTAATTCCCATAACATCACCTTGCATCATAACATTGTAACTGTTTGGGGTAACATTGTATTTTTCTAAAATAGCATGTACATTAGTAAGAGTAGTAACGCTATCATTTATGTAATAAGTACTGGCGTAACCTTGAGATGTTTTTCTTATTTTACGTCCAATACTTAAATCTTCTCCATTTTCAGTATCCCCAAAGGTTACTTTTACAAATGCGTCATTTCTTTTTGTATACGTAGAAATAAAATGGGATAAGTTTTCTGCACGCAGCTCACTTGCATTGGCTAAACCAAGTGCAAATAAAACACTATCAATTATATTACTTTTTCCTGAACCGTTTGGGCCGGAAACTGTAGTAAATCCCTTTAATAAAGGGATTTCTGATTTGTTTGCAAATGATTTAAAATTATCTATCTCTAACTGTTTTATGTACATAAAATCCTACCAAGTCTTATTATCTATTGAACAACAACTTTTCGGACATGTCAAAAGGTTAAAGAAATTGTTACGTTTGATTTATTTAGTTTAAATAATCAGATATTTCTTTCAATAAATCCAATTCTTTTTTATTTTCTTCTGAAGGTGTTGCACTTAATAATTGGATTTTATTTTTAAGTTCTGCTTTGAATTTTGGATTATCACGTATAATTGAATAATCATATAATACAGCAGATGTTTTTAAATCTCTGTCAGCAAAACTTTTTACATATTTTTCAACAAAATCAACACTTGCAAGTTCAGGATGATATTCTTGTGCTCCAACTAAAAAATGTTCAAATTCATTTACTTGTTCACATTCTTTTTTATTTAGAGGTCGAAATTCGTGTAAATTTTTGTTCATAAACGGAATAATATCAAAAATATTTCTTATATCTTCGTTTTTTGATAAACCGCTAAGTTTATATAATGTAAGCTGTTCACTGGAACTGTCATAGTAAAAATTACTGCCATCAGCATTTTTTGCTTTATCAGGATTTACAATAAAGAATTTGGTATTTGTAACAGGATTTTCCATAATTGGTGGATTGTTAAACTTTTTAACTAATTCTTTAAAATGCGCTTCAGTATGAGCAGATTTGTTACTAATAACGTTAATATTGTCATTTGGTTTAATTCCTAATGCATCTATATATGTTTTACTCATTAACGGTTGATTATTTACAATACTTTCTGCAAGATAATACTCTTTATTTTCAATAGGAATGTCAGCTTCTTTAAATCGTTCTACAATCTTTCTTATAGCAACTGCTTCCGGAGTGTTTTCATTCATTTTATGATACGATTCGAAAATGTGTTTTAACGGATTATTTCCATATTTATTAGTTATTCCTTTAAACTCTTTGCCTTTTAAAAGTTCTAACGGCATTGTTTCAGAAAGAGAGGTTGTAATAAATTGTCTGTACATATCATTTCCTGAACCTGTTTCTACATTATATGAAATCAAGTCTGCAAGGCTGTTTGTGTTGTTAAAATAATTTGTTTTGTAGTCTGCAAAAGGTGAATATAATAAATCATTGAGTCTCTTTTTTAGAGCCGGAGTTGCAGGCATTGTTATTATTTCAGAAATTTCTGATGCGACATTTTCTCGTAATTTTTTTAATTGTTTAGGAGAAAAAATAGTTGTATCTGAGTCTAATTTTATATATCTCAAACTGTTTTTCTTTGGTAAAAAATTCCAAAAACCAGTGAAATTTGGATTTGAAACAGTGTTATTTTTATTTTGTTGATTGTATTTTTCAGAATTAATAGTGTTTATATTTATATTTGAAATTGGTTTAATTTGCATTTTATCCCTTTCTTTAAGATGTATATTTTATATTAAAATACGTAAATAAAAATTTTGCTATATTTTTTAATTAATGTTATTATCTGTATATGTTAGATTTTAAAGAACAGAATGACAAAGAAAGAGCTTTTTTCGAACAAGATTTTTCTGCTGTAAATAAAATTTTACAACGAATAAGAAGTTCTCTTATTTCAGGAAATAGTTTGAGTATAAAAGATTTGGATTTATCAAAAATAATTGATTTTGATAAGTCAAAAACTTTAGTTTATATTACTTTATTTCAATCCGGACAAAAGTTTATCCGTTATGGGAGTAAAAGACAAGATTTTGAAACTACATTAAATCGTAATGTTGAAATGTTGCGAAAAAATAAAAGATTTTCTGATTTTGATATCAGTGATGAGACTAAATGTAGAATTATGCTTGAATATGTAATAGATAGACATTCTGTACTACCGTCACAATTGAATTCAACACGTTTTGACGATTCCAGATTTGAAATTGGGATTAATGGTTTAGAACTTAGAAAAGACGGAATTTCTTATTATTACATGCCTTCTGATGCAATAACTTTAAGCCACATGGGCTTACGTTCTGTTTTGGAAACTCTTGTTAGAAAAACTCCTATTGCAAAATTAACAAATAGTCGTTCTAAGAGATTAGAAATTCTTTCACAATCAAAGGATTATGAATACTTTTTGTTTAGAAGTAGAGCATTTATTACGTATAAAAATGATTGCATTCCTTTGTATCGTGGAAATATTCGATATAAGGAATTTACTTATGATGTTTTATATAATCAAATAGTAAAATCTGCAGATTGGTTACTTGCCAATATGTATGATGATGGACGTTTTTTGTATTATTACGATTGCTGTGATGATACGTATAAAGATCACGAACATCCAAACAGACCCGAAAACAATTTATATTATAATGATTTGAGACATTGTGGTGGTATTATTGCGTTAATCAGGGCTTATGAACTAACATCTGATGAAAAATATATTAAAGCTGCTAAAAAAGCTGTAGATTGGAGTATTTCAATCTCAAAATCACACGATACTCAGTGGGGAAAAGCTTATTATGCATTTTATAATAAAAAGGCTAAACTCGGTGGTACCGGTGTTTTATTGGTTGCTATGATGCAGTATCGTTCGTTTACGAGTGACAAATCTTATGATGAATATATAAAAGGCTATACTCGACATGTAATGAGTAGAGTTTATGAAAACGGTGAAATTTTAGGATATTATATTCATCCGCAATTCCAAAATGGGCAACCCCTAATTAATATGACTGATGAAGAACGCAAAACCACTTTTTCATTTTATTACCCAGGAGAAGCTTTGTTAGGTTTAGCTTTGTTTGCAAATAATTTTCTTGATGATGAGGATTTAGCTAAAGAAGTTCGTAAAATTGGTAAAAAAGCACTCGATTGGATTGTTGATGAAAGACCTTATATTTATGCTGATTTGTTTACAGCTTTACCGTCGGATGCTTGGTTGATGCAAGCAATTGAGGAATGGGCGAAAAATAAAGATTTTCAAAAACAAAACTATATAAATTTTGTTTTTACTGATGCTGCAACAATGGTAGAAAAAACTTATAAACGAGACGATTCACCTTATATTGATTATGAAGGTGGGTATTATTATGAATATGGGGATCATTATTTCCCTGACGGCGCTCGTTCAGAGGGGCTTATAGCAGCTTATTATCTTGCGAAGTATTTGAATATGGGAACTTTAGCCGAAAAGTTGTTAAAAGCTTGTAAACGCGTTGCGATGTGTCAATTCCATCTGTTTAATGATGAAATTAATAACTATTCACATAAAAATCCTGAACGTTCGGCTAATTCAATTAGATTTAAAGCAACTCGTCAATGGGTTAGGGTTGATTCTATTCAACACGTTTCATGTTTCTTTGCGAGATTATATAAGGCTGAAAATTAAAATAATTTCCTAATAAAAAAGACTAACCGGAAGTTAGTCAATAAAAAAGGGGAAAGGAAACAAAATATAAAATTTTTATTAAATTCTCGCAATTATTAAAAGCAAAACA
>CAKUQA010000078.1 GCA_934675225.1 uncultured Candidatus Melainabacteria bacterium
GCGCACTGCAGCGATTAACGCTTGTGGTGGTGATGATAAGTTTTTTGGAGTTTTAGGTTCGTCAGTGACAAGGTGTCTAAATCTAACAATGTCAATGACGGGTTTGACCGAAAAAAAAGCTTCTGCACTGGGGTATACTCCTGTATCAGTATTTGTAACTAAAAATGATAAAGTCGGTTATATGCCTAATGTAAACAATATTACTTTAAAATTAATTGCAGATTACAATACAGGCAAGCTTTTGGGGGCTCAAGCCATAGGGGCAGGTGATGCAGATAAAAGAATTAATTCACTTGCTGCTGCTCTACTTGCCGGAATGACTGTTAATGATTTTTATAAAAATGATTTAACTTATGCACCACCATTTTCCCCAACAATTGACCCGTTATTAAATGCTGCTCAAATTTTGATGCATAAAGTTAAGTTTCAAGGTTAGAAATGTATTTAGCAACGCCTTCCCCCATTGAAAAACAACTTGCTTGAACTCTTAAAGCCCCTTGTGCCATGAAATCCGCAGAAATACATCTCCCTACGACAAATAAGTTGTCAATATCGTCTGACATCAAGCTTTCTATTGGTAAAGTATAATCTTTAACAAGTTCCAAAGTTGAACTGTCTCTGTCTTTTGAGTGAACATCAACCGGATAATTTGAGACAACAACCGGATGCGCAAATTTTTTACCCGATTTTACATCATCAATTGTGTAGACATATTTGCCTTTTATGCGTCTAGATACCCGTATACCCAGCATATCAGCAATATTTGAAATATATGAGTTCTCAAATCCGATAAAATATTTTCTACAAAAATCAGCAAGTCTAAAAATATTTTTTCTCGCTAATTGTAATGCTTTTGACATGTTTGCTACATCTAAAGTTTTTGTGTAATCTATTATGCGAGGGCAGTTAAATGCAATAGTAGAAGGCATTCCGGCTACTGTAAATATCTGAAAATAGTTTCTGTCATGGTCTTTTAGTATCCCTTTTTGTACCGCATCATCAAATAATGGTGCTAAAGCCCATTGTTTACCTTTATCCCAAGTGTATGCTGTTGATAGATGAATAAAACCATTTATATTTTCTACAGTGGTTACGTTCCTATCTTTGTCAAAATCTTTTAACCAATTTGCAAAACGCGGAACGTCAATACCACCCATCATAAATCTTAAACTAACAGGTTGATTTTCATTTTTTTCTTCTAAAAATTTACAATTACAAAGTTTTCCAATTTCGCAATTGCCGGTTGCATCAATTATATATTTCGCTCCGATAGATACCAATAAATCCTTATTATAGTTTTCTATCTTATCGTTATATACAGATAACATTTCTTTTGAAATAATTACTCCGCAAAGTTTATTTTCTTTAATTATTACGTCTCTGATATGGCAATCAAAGTATACTTCAACATTAGCTCTTGCCATAAGCGTATCTAATGCAATTTTAGTCAACTCAGGATTAAACCACCCTTTGTTTCCTTGATATGTCGCTTGCCCACCAATAGAGTGCAATTCCGCAACCAATTCATTATAAAAATTTGTATTAATTTGGTGTTCACCGGATTTCATGGCAGGTACAACAAGAGCAGAGGTTATTGTACCTCCTAAATGAATATTTTTTTCAATTAAAAGAGTTTTAAGTCCTAATTTCCCAGCAGTATATGCAGCTGCACAACCGGCAGTTCCGCCTCCAACAACTATTAAATCATATTTATCCATAATTTATTATTATAAATTATCAGCAATAATAGTGCAAAATAATTAAATTATATTAATTATAGTCTAATCGGATAATCTTTAGCAATTTCAAAGCCATCCCCAACAATTAGTGCTGTGCAACCTTCATCCGATACAACTATTGGGGTTTTACAACGTTGAACTCTTATCTCTCTGGTAATATTATTTATTGCCCAATTGATATTTCCATCAGGATATAATACAAAAACTTTTTTACCTAAAGCACTTTTAATATTTTCTTCATTTTCTCCAATTTCACTAATATCTTTTGCTTTCGGATAAAACCAAATATATGTTCCTGACCAGTTGTTAGTTGTAACTGTATCCCTTCTTAAACGCCAAAAATAGAATGCAGAACCATCTTGCAGATAAACAAATACTCCGGAAGTACCTTTTTTAATATCCATAATTTGCATGTATGGTTTATAGTATTTTTCAATCATATCGACAGCAGCATCAGGGGAATTAGGTTCAAAATTTTCACGCAAACCATATCCGTCACTACCTATAACTCCACTATCCATATTAATTTGTTCATTTGCATTTAACAATGTATTAACTATTTTTTTTAAAGAGGTTGTTACAACTTGTTTTCTATGATTGGCAATAAGTGTAGGTATAGTCAAAGCAGCAACAACGCCTATAATTCCAAGTGTTATTAAAACTTCTGCTAATGTAAAACCTTTTTTCATAATACCTCCCTTTGTAAAGTATTTATACAATATAATATACTATATACTCTAATAATAGACGAATATGTCAATAATATTATAATATACCCTATAAATTGTCAATATTATCAATTATTAGTAAGATTTAACAAGAGGTAAATATGTCAGGGCGAGAATTTGTTAAAATTTTACTAGCTAAAGAGAGTATGACAATTAAAGAATTGGCTAAATTAGCAACAGAGAATAGCGATAAAAAATTTACTTTAGATGGACTTTCTCATAAAATGAGACTTGGAACTTTGCGTTTTGACGATGCAGAATTTTTTGCAAAACTTCTTGGATATGAAATTTCATTAAGAAAATTAGATAGTGGTAATCAAAATTAAACCACTATAACGTAACGATATATACTCATAATATTTTATTGTCTTTTTTATAATTTTTTATGAACTTTGTACTAGAAATAAGATTTGAATTTTCAACTTCGATTTTATGAGCATTTATAATCGCCTCATTATCGAGCGTTAAATTTTCGTCACGATAAAATATACCTGCTCTAGTTTTCATAAGCCCTAAATCGTATTCTGAGAGGTCATGTATAATTTTATTATTAATTAATGTATTGTTTTGTTCTGTTTTTGTTTCACAAGAGCTTTTGATTGCAACAGTGCCTGTGTATTTATTTTGACTTTCTGAATAAATTTTTTTAACGGTAAAACCTGCATTCAAAAAAGCATTTCTTATTTGTGCAGAGTTTGAATAAGTTAAAATCATACCATTATCTTCTAAGTGGTCATATAAAAGCTTAAAAAAATCAATTGACCATAGACATGGGCACTTTATTGGTGTAAAAGCATCCAAAAATACAAAATTATACATAGTATTATCATTTTTTATAACTTGTCTTGCATCATTGATTTCTAAGTCGAAATTAAAATCTAGTAATTTAAGGGCTTTAGAAGCGTTTTTATACCCTTTAGATAGATACTTATAATATATATTATGTAAGAAGCCTTTTAATCGCTCTACAGGGGTATAAATAGACCTTTGATTTCGATAAAATTCATATAAACGTATAATTTCTTCGTCAAAAAACTGTTGATATTTTTTATCTTTTAAAATGGAAATTGTATCATTATCAATTTGGTCAAATATTTTTTTAAGCAATACAATATTTACTTCTTTTTTTAGTTTGTATTTTGATGAAGCTTTTGTTGCAAGCATTTTTCTAATTTTTTCTTGTTGGAATATTAATTCGTTTTTAGAATTCAATTTTGCAATATTTTTTTCGTAATTTTTAAAGATCGGAGATAAAGTTGCTAAAATTTTATCCGTATCTACAGCTTTTATAAATATTTTATATTTTTCGTTATTGGTATATAGCTTATCGATAGTTTTATTATTTAAAACATTATTTGTATATATCGTATCGTTATAGATAAAATTTAATAAATTATTTAAAAAACTTTTTGTGTTGTATCCAATTCCAAAACAAATATCTAAAATTTTTATTTCAGAATTTTTTTTCAAAAAATTTTCAAAATTAGATGGAATAATAAATTTTTCATAAGCTTCTGTTAAAGCTCCATAAGTTGAATGATAAATATCATTAGCTTCCGGAGAGAATAAACCGACAGAGCCGTCGTTTGTAAAATATGGGTGTAATTCGTACATGTTACTATTTTACCCCATAATCAGAAATATTTCAAAATGTTACAAGTTTTAAAATAGTGAAATAACAATGAAGAAATTGTAAATGCTCACAAAGTCGGTGAGCGTAACGGGAACAAATAGTATACGAATTTGACAAATATAACAATGGAGCTGCAGCAATTAGAAAGTATAATCATGATGATATTCAATCCGGCACACTTAGAAATGTTGATGGACCCCCGAAATATCACGGGAAATAATAAATTGTAAAGAATATAGCTTTTTAATTTATTCTTGGTATAATTGTTTTATTGAAAGGTAAAAGATTATATGAAGATAAGTGTAAAAGTTCCTGCAACTACTGCAAACATAGGTCCTGGATTTGATTGTCTCGGGATGGCGTTACCTATTTATAATACAATCACTATTGAGGAAACAGTTCTTCCCGGTACAGGTATCGAAATAAATGCAATATCAGAAGATTCTTCTGCTGATGATTTGATGTTTGAACATATTCCAATGGATGAAACCAGTATTATATACAAAGCTGTTGAACTTTTATACAACTCAATTGGACAAACTCCAAGTGAATTAAAGATTACGGTACAGTCCCAAATTCCTATTGCAAGAGGATTGGGAAGCAGTGCTTCCGTTATTGTAGGAGGTCTTTTGGCAGCAAATGAACTTTTAGGCAGACCTGCTGATGAAGTTGCTCTATTATCAATTGCGACAGAAGTAGAAGGACATCCGGATAATGTTACTCCTGCAATAGTTGGAGGACTTTGTATAACTTCTTTAGAGGACGATGGCTCTATTCTTTATCGCAAATTGAATTGGCCTGAGGAATGGAATATAACTGTTTGTATTCCGGATTATGAACTGTCTACAGATATTTCTCGTTCTGTTTTACCCAAAGAAGTTCCTATGGAAGATGCAGTGTTTAATGCAAAACGTCTTGCGATGTTTATTGATGCAGTTAACACTAAAGATGCAGAATTAATGAAATATGCTTTGCAAGATAAACTACATCAACCATATAGAATGAAGCTTGTTCCTGGGCTAGATAAAATTATTGAAAATTTAAAACATGAAGAAAATGTTTTAGGATGCGTTTTAAGTGGAGCCGGACCAGCTATTATTGTTATTTCTCAGAAAAACGGATTAGACAAAATTAAATCCATAGTAAAAGATACTTGGGAGGATATGAATGTTAAGGTTAATATAATGACTCTCCCTGTAGAACCTCATGGAGCTCAAATTTTAAGCGAGTAAGATTTTTATGGATAAGATTAACAATAACTAGTCTTGATGAAATCATAGAAAGATATTATCGAGAAAGCTATGATCACGCTATTCGGGATGCTATGATTCAAAGATTTGAATATACATATTCTTTGTTAGTGAAATTTTTAAATCGTTTTTTGAAACGTATGCTACCGGAAATGGAAGATAATTTGTCTTTTAATGAAATTATTCGTGAAAGCAATAGATTTGGTTTATTAAAGACTGATTTAGAAACTTGGACAGTATATAGACAAAAAAGGAATATGTCCTCACAGACTTATGACGAAGAAATTGCTAAAAGTATAGTCATTGTTATTTATAATTTTAGAGAAGAAGTACATTTTTTACTAGAACAATTGAAAAAAATTGTGATGATTGATTTATAAGATTAAAAAGAGGTTCTTTTTAGGAGAACCTCTTATATTTTTTGTTAACTTGTTATTTATTAACCTTGACCTGTGTAATCCGGAGTTAAGCCTTTTACGCCTGCCTTTTCTTCTTCTTTCTTTGCATCGTATTCTGCTTGTGCAATCTTTATTCGTGATTCAAGGTTATCTTTTTGAGTTTGTAAATCATCTTCTAAATCTTTTAATGGTTGCAACATAGATTCACGTTGCATTTCAAACATATTTTGCCACATACTCTGTGCCATAGTAAATTGTTGTTGAACAGCTTGCTGAATCATTGAATACTGTTGCATTTGTTTTGTATCAAAACCATTTGTATTAGCAACACCCATCAAATTCATACCAAGAGAAGTCATGTCACCACCCATTGTTACAGGTAAACCTAAACCTGCGGCAGCACCCATTATGCTATATTGCATTTGTGATTGCATCATGGTTTTCATGTTCCGTTCTTGCGCCGTGAACATCTTTTCCATGTTACCGATGTCTTTGGTAACACGGCGCAACTGGCTCTGGATACCCGTCATCTGATACTGTAGATCTCTGACGAGCTTTCCGGCCATCAATTTACCATATGCGCCATTTAGAAAACCCATGTTCGTAATCCTCTTGTTATAGTCCTCGTAATTATATAAAGTATTATTACTCCTAAAAATTGCTTTTTTATAACAATTTTTGTTAACATTTCTTTACATAAAAGTTATATA
>CAKUQA010000079.1 GCA_934675225.1 uncultured Candidatus Melainabacteria bacterium
AGCCTCCAACAAGAACTGCATATTTCATAATTACAGCATCAAACCAACCACATCTACGAGGTCTGCCTGTTGTAACACCAAATTCATGACCGATTTCTCTAATTTTGATACCTGTTTCATCGGTTAATTCTGTTACAAAAGGCCCTTCTCCAACACGTGTAACGTAAGCTTTTGCAACTCCGATTACTTCATCAATCATTGTAGGTCCATATCCGGAACCTGTTGCTGCTCCTCCGCCAATAGGGTTTGAAGATGTTACAAACGGGTATGTTCCATAATCTATATCAAGCATTACGCCTTGTGCACCTTCAAAGAGAATTGCTTTTTTATCTCGTTTGGCATCTTCCAAAACTTTTTGCCAATCAAAACAAACATAAGGTCTGAAGATTTCTGCATATTTTTTGCATAATGCAAGTACTTCTTCTTTTGTATAAGTTTTTAATCCATAAACTTCTTTTAATGTTTTATTTTTTATTGGAAGAATAATATCTAATTTCTCTGAAAGTTCCGGAGAGTATAAATCTTGAATTTTTAAGCCGATACGCGCCATTTTATCTGTGTATGTAGGTCCAATTCCTTTTTTAGTAGTTCCAATTTTACCTTTTTTAGCTGTATCTTCGCTATATCCGTCAACTTCTGTGTGATAAGGCATTGTAATAGACGCGAGCGGATTGATTTTTAATCCGGAAACGTCAATTCCTTCTTTTATTAATCCTTGAATTTCTTCTTCGAAATATTCAGGTAAAATAACAGTTCCGGCACCTATAAAACAAGTTTTGCCTTTATATAAAATTCCTGAAGGAATAAGGTGAAATTTGAAAGTTTTGTTATGTGCAACAACTGTATGACCAGCGTTACAACCGCCTTGGTATCTTATAATAAGTTCTGCATCATTCGCTAATAAATCCGTGATTTTAGCCTTGCCTTCATCGCCCCATTGAGCACCAACAACAACTTTGTTCATATCCCTATCCTTTCAAAATTTGTCAATTACTGATTTATTTTAGCATAAAAAGATTTTTAAAGTAGCTTATTTATTAAAATCTCCTTCATTATAATTTTGGTATGGTTGAACTTTGTTGTGTTGGAGTATGTAGTTCAAATTCCCTTCTTCGGTGGAAAAGAATACTTTATTTGTTAAAACTTGATACGTAAATACATCAGAACCGACTCTGTTAGGACCTTTTGCTCCATTGGTATCTACAGTAATACGTCCGCATCTAGTAGATGTACGTTGAGTTGTCTTGTAGCTACCATCATCATTTTTTATATAATTTCCATTTTCATCACTTACATTTGAAGTCCAAGAAAAGCCACAGTCTCCTGCTTGGGTTGTATCTCTCCGGATTGCAAGAAATGAGCCGTCTGCAAGTAAAATTGTTGAGTGAACGTTTGGGTATGCAAAAAATGCATTTTTCCCTTGTCCATTATTCACTGGTTTAGCGTATCTTATTTTATAAGATAAATCACAGACAGCTTTTTGTCCTTGGTAGCAAGGTTGTGCGCCATTAAAGTATTTTATAAAATCTGTCATGATTTCTATATCGCTTTTCGAATAGTCCATTAAAGTTGAATAATTCCCTAAGGAATCATTATCGGTGTTATACATATTTAACGCATTCATAACTATGGAATAATTTTTTTTAGCAAGATTTACAAGAACTTTTTCTTGGTATTTTGATATTAATGTAGGAATTGTTAGTGCTGCAACAACTCCAATTATACCTAATGTTATTAGTGTTTCAGCTAACGTAAACCCATTTTGCGATTTTGCAATCAACATATTTCTCTCCTTGTTATTAAAATATATTAAAAAACAATTAATTATACATGAATTTATTCTACTACACTTAAATATTCTGTCAAGAAAGTTGCAAATAAATATAATAAATATATGATTACGATAAAATTATATGAACTTATTTGGCAGCATAAAGTTAAAGGTTATCAGGTTGCAGAAGCGACAGATTTAAGCAAGGCTACAATTTCTAAACTTGTTCAAGGTGAAAATATTGATGTTAAATTGAGTACTATTAACAAGTTATGTAACTATTTTAAGTGCGATATTAAAGATATTATTGAATATAAACCTGATTAGTTATAGAATTTATTTATGGATATCAATATAGACAAAGTTGTAGAGTTACTGAAAAAAGCTAATCAGCCAAAGAGTGATTTTGTGGGGTTAATGGATAGTTTTAACGATCCATATTTGGTGTTAATAGCTTGTATTTTGAGTTTGAGAACTAATGATAAAACAACATATCCTGCAACTTTGAGAATGTTGAAATTAGGTAAAACCCCAAAAGACTTTGCAAATTGTGATGTTAAAGAATTGGAAAAAGCCATTTATCCGGTTGGTTTTTACGCCAATAAAGCTAAGCAAATAATAGAACTTTCTAAAATTTTAGTAGAAAAATATAATTCAAAAGTTCCAAAATCGATTGAAGAGCTTTGTAAATTTAACGGAGTTGGAAGAAAAACAGCAAACTTAACGATAGCAAGAGGTTTTAATGAACCTGCAATCTGTGTAGATGTTCATGTTCATCGAATTTTTAACAGACTTGGATATGTTAAAACGAAAAATCCGGAAGAAACAGAATTTGCATTGAGAGAAAAATTACCGAAAAAATATTGGATAGATATTAACACTCTTTTGGTTACTCATGGACAAAATGTTTGTAAGCCAATAAAACCAAAATGTGATGAGTGCCCGATAAAAGATTTTTGTCAAAAAATAATATAGTAAAATACTAAATAAAGAGGTAAGGATGAAAATATTTAAAATATTTAATAGTAAACCAAATTTTGTAAATATACATAATGATGTAATGTATTCAGGAACAGCCAAGCAATTGGAATTATCAAAAGATGTATTAGAAAATTATGCAAAACACAAGAATATTAAAGTTGATATTTATTCAGGGCAACACGCATTAGAGGATGAAACTCCTGTTTTAGAGAAGTATGTAAATAAATTGCAAATTGTAGTTACTGATATGAAAACACAAAAGGACAAGTTTAAGTTCGTAGCTTCACATCCAAAAGAAATTGTAAAGAATACTAAATCGCAAAAATATATGATTAATGATGGTTCTGAAGGTACGCAGCGTATGGCGTATGTCAAATCAACTTATGAAGATAATTTGGTTCGTCGAGTTTATAGAGCAGTTGAACAGCTTTCTAAGAGTGTAAAAAAGTAACTAAAATTCATTTTTATAGATTAAATTAATAAAAACTCTCTACCAAAAATAGAGAGTTTTTATTTTTTATAATTTTAGTATTTAGTATTTTATTTCACAGCTTTTTTTACGGCTTCTGTAATATCAGAACCACCATAAAGAACTACACCTTTAGCCAAAACGATATCGTATCCGCCGGCTTTTGCTTGTGTTTCAATTTGTTTTGAAATAGCTGAGTCAATTGCAGTTAATTTGTCAGCGTAATTTTTGTCCATAGCTGTTTTCTTAGTAGATAATTCTTTGTTGTATTTTTCTTCTAATGCTTGTTTCTTTTTAACATCTGTTGTTGCTGCAACATCTTTTCTTGCTTTTTCTACAAATGCAACAACTTCTTTCATTTTAGCTTCTTGTTCTTTTTTCAATGCTTGAACTTGTGATGAAGAATTGACAACTTGTTGAACGTCAACAACTGCAATTTTTGACGGAACATCCGACATAGCGAAATTGCTGAAAGTAAATCCTGCTGCAAAAGTTAATAACCCAACTGTTAAAAATTTGATTTTGTTATTCATATTATCTCCCTTATCCATAACTTGTTTGATTTTTGCTGAAGTTTCTACAACGAAAGATGGATTTTTTCTGAAAAATCTTTACAAGTTTCAACATATTTTATATAATCATAGCAGGTCAGTTGTTTTTTTTGTAGAAAAATTAATTTTTATGTACATTTTGTAATAAAAGTTAAAGAAATCTTTTTATTTCACTTTAAAAGCGCAAAAATTAATTTGACCGGACTTAAAATATATATATTTTAAAATTTAGTAAAAAGGTGAATAAATGAAAAAGATTAATTCTAGAACTAATATCATGATATTATGCGCAGCGTTTGCTCTTTCTGTATCCGTTACCCCTGCAAAAGCTGACTTATATGGTGGCTATAATGGCGTTATGCAACAAGCCGGCTATAGCTATCAAGATGTTATGAATGCTCAAAGCCAATCTGGTATGAACCAAATGCACGATAGTAATTATCTTAGAGAAAAAAAGCAAGAAAATTACAGAACAGAAGATTATAATTATTATCAACAACGTAAAAAGTTAGATGGACAAGACGAAGGTAGTACCGTTATTCAAAATTATAATGGTGGTTCAATGCAACAAGCTACTATTGAGGAAATGAATTCTAAAGGTGTTTATGTTAATTCAATCGAAGTTGCTCCATCTGAAATTTTAACAAAAAGTGAAATAAACAATTTAGTTCAACCGTTAGTTGGAAGAAATGTATTTATTGAAGATATTCAAAAAGTTATTGATAATATCAATAACTTATATGCTGAAAAAGGGTTTGTTACAGCAAGAGCATTTTTGCCGGAACAAACAGTTGAAAACGGACATATTTATATTGCTTTAACAGAAAGTAAAATAGGAAATATTACCGTAGAACAAAATAAATGGACAAAAGACGGTTATATCACAAGAAGATTGCCTGAAAAAGAAGGACAATTATTTGATATTGTTGAATTGGAAAAAGATGTTCTGGATTTCAACAGATATAATGAAGGTGTTAGATTATCAGCAAACTTAAAAGCCGGTGAAAAACCGGGAACAACTGATATAGAGTTAGTTGCTGATGAAAATTTCCCATTCCATATTATGGGTATTATGGATAACGCAGGTCGTCGTAATACAGGTAGTATCAGAGGTGGTGCTATGTTGTATGCCGACAGCTTGTTTGGTCATAGAGACAGATTATCTTTAGGGTCTTATTTTTCAGGTGGTGCGCAGAGCCCGTTTGCTGATTATAATTTTCCTGTAAACAAAAAAGACGGTAGAATTGGTTTTACTTATTCTTCAACTTTTGCAAAAGTTAAATATGGTCCTATGTCTGATATATTTGATTTGAAAAGTAATGGTACTCAATATTCATTATATTATTCTCAACCTATTATCAGAAAACCAGGATTTGAGTTAAAAACTTATGCAGCAGCTAATTATAAAAGATCAAGAACAGATATCGGCATAAAAGCTTTACCGGATGTAGATATTCCTTCAAGTATTGATAATGTAACTTCATTAGAATTTGCTTTACAAGCTAGAAAAGATACTAAACGTGGTATTTGGTATTTTAACCAAGATGCTTATTATGCAATTCCTATTTTTAATAGTGATAGAGATAACAATTACTTTAAATACAGCGGTAGTTTAGTAAGATTGCATGATTTCTCTCACGGATTTATCGGTCAATTGAGAAGTAATTACCAAGTTGTTCCTGGAGATAAAAGAATTCCTTACTTAGATCAAATGCAAACAGGTGGTTTGGCTACAGTTAGAGGTTATTCTGAAGGTTTAATGATTGGTAAAAACGGTTACTTCGTAAGTGGTGAACTTATGTTCCCTCTACTACCAAGAGAAATTACTAGCCCAAGAAGTGGAGAAAAAATTCCATTTATCGGAAAATATGTAAAAGGAGCTATTTTCGCTGATACAGCCGGAATCTTCCCAACTGCTTCAGAAGATGCTTATGGCGGAAGTTACTTTGCTGCTTCTTTAGGTATGGGCTTGAGAATTCAATTACCTGGAGATTTGAGTGCAAGACTATATTGGGGCTATCCTTTAGTTAATAATGCTTGGGAACCTGATAGAAAATATGGTAGATTTCACTTTGAGTTAACTCTTGCTCCTAATATCGATGCTTTATTAGCATCAAGAAGCACTGCAGTTGCTCCAAAAACTCAATTCCAAAAGAATGTTGAAGCAGAATATGTTAACAACTATGATGATGTAAGACACTATGATTACTTCCGTGATGGTGGTGGCGGTTCATTATAATCAGCCTCATATTCAATCCATTCAGTATGTGGAATATGGTTGTAACTCTTGAAATAATTAAATTATGCGGTAACATAAAGTTGCCGCATATTTTTTATAAAATGTCATTACGAGGAGCTGAAAGTTTCATATAATGATCAAGTGATTATGATTGCGACGTAGTAATCTCATTAAAGTTTTTGGAGGAGATAATGACTAAAGCGATATTTGTAACAGCAACCGGTACTGATGTAGGAAAAACTTATATTGCAGCTCTTATTGTGAAAAAATTGAGAGAATTGGGATATAATTGCGGATATTTTAAACCGGCTTTAAGTGGAGCAATAGAGGATGGAAATTCCCTTATAGCAGGAGATTGTGACTTTGTGCTTAAAACTTCGGGAATAAATAAAAATCCATTGGATTATGT
>CAKUQA010000080.1 GCA_934675225.1 uncultured Candidatus Melainabacteria bacterium
AGTTTATATATATTGATGACTACATCCTTGACAGCTCTGAATGGGGCGAAGGTTGGCAGTGGGATGATGACTTAAATCCGCTTATGCCTAAATTTAGTTCTTATAATTTAGATAACAATTTATTGGGAATAGTTATTACCCCAACTACACAAGGGGCTCCTGCTAATATATTTACCACAAAATTTTATCCGACAACATTCATGAATCTTGTCACAACAGATAATACCAACAATATTAAGATAAGTAGAAATAATAGTATTTCTCCTGATATGATAACAGTTGAAGGAACGATTAATAAACAACAAACAGAATATATTCCGATAAATCACCCTAAAAGATATTTTATTTTAAGACTTGAAGATGCAATAAATACGTCCAAAATGGAATATTACGGAAAATTTGCACAAAAAAAATTGCCGACAACAAACATTTACTTGGTTGCACAAATAGACCACAGCTTAAATGATGCAATTAACGCAATTTTAAAAAATAGTAACAACTTTGTAGCAGAAACTGTTTTTAAAATCGCAGGAGGGAAATTTGTAAATAATACGGGTTCTCTTGCTAATTCACAAAAAATGCTTAATAAATACTTTGAAAAACTCGGTTTAAATTATGAAGATATTAAAATAGTTGATGGAAGCGGGGTTTCCAAAAATAATTTAATGACAACAGATTTTATGACTTCTTTTCTTGCAAGCAAAGAAGTAGCAGATACAATACAAACTGCACTTCCAACTGCCGGAGAAGGCACTCTAAAAAACAGAATGCTATACTTTAAAGATAACTTAAGAGCTAAAACAGGAACATTATCTGACGTAAGCGCAATCGCAGGCTACATTACATCTCGCTCCGGGAAAACTTATGTTTTTGATATTATGATTAATGACCAAAAATCAAAAAGTAGCGAAAAGAAATCATTAGAGGAATACATTCTTAGAGAACTCTATATGAATTATTAATTTTCACCGCCAAGAATTATTTTTCCTATAGCTCCGGCAATAGTTCCAATGCAACCTAAAACTATAGCAGTTTGTACTCTTGCTTTAGGTAAGAAGCCTCTTATATTGCGATAAGCTTTAGAATATTTTGGAGTTCCCAACAAATCTGCCAATTTAGCCTCCACTGTGTTTGTTTTAAAAGCTTTATGCAATAATTCTCGCCCTTCTAAAAGAACTTTATGCGCTGAACGCTGCTCCTCATTAGCATTATTCATAAGCTCTTTAGGTAACGTTTTTTCAAAAACATCCGGCTTTTGCATCAAAAGTTGCTCTAAATTATATTTTCTGGGGGCAACAGTATATCCGATTCCGGCACCTATTATTCCGGAAACAGCACCAATTTCAGCAGGCGAAACAGTATCGTATTGACTCATACTAACCTCCTAAACATATAAATAAACACTCGTACCTATATTTAAACTCATAATAAAACTTTTTGTAAAAAATATGCAAGATAATTTACATATCGTAACAATTCGTAAAAAGGTATACAATATGTTAATATGAAATCAATTAATATTAGAGAAGGAATAGAACATGGAACCTTTTGTTACAATAATTACACCAACATACAATTTATTAGAAAATAATTTGGCAGACGACTTTAATCTTTTAATATCTCTTTTAGATTTACAGACATACCCAAATATTGAGCACATGGTAATTGATAATGCCTCAAATGACGGAACTGTGGAAATGCTTAAAGATTATAAAAATAAAGGATTTTTCAAATTTTTCTCAGAACGCGATACGGGTAAATTCAACGCATACAATAAAGGAGTTATGCGCGCTAAGGGGAAATATGTTACCTTTTTAAGTTGCGATGATTTCATCCATGACATAACTTCTATTTATGACATAGTCAATCTTATGGAAGAAAATGAAGCCGATTTTACATTTGCACCGGCTTACTGCAGACATCCTGAAGATTTTGTATTTTTATTCACTCCATCAATGCATAATGCTTTTCAAGTAATGCCTTGCGCAAGACAAGCTATGTTTTTTAGAAAATCTATGATTGAAAAAGAAAATTATTTTGATGAAAAATTCAAAACTATGTCAGATTTTGATTTTATTATGCGAATTATAATGAAAGGATATAAACCGGCATTTTTTGAAAATAATTATGTTACATACAAACTTGGGACTAAAACACTTGAAAATCCAACTCGTTCTGAGAATGAAAGTAAAGCAATTTATTTTAAAAACTTTAGAAATCTTTATCCGCTAAATGATGAAATTTTGGATAAAATGGCAAAATATTCAGAATTTCCCAAAGGTTTGCTCGATAAACTTGCAAAATATTTTCCGGAAGCTGATAGAGATTTATTTTTTGAAAAATGTGAACAAATGCACCAAATTCGTCTACAAGCTATACAGCAGCAACAAAGAATTCAAGAAAATATGTAAAATGTATTTGCAAAAAAATCTTTGAGTAGTATGATATAAAAGGTAGGAAAAGAGAGAAAACTCTCTTAGTATAATAATTAGCGAAGATTAGGGAATATAAAATGAAAGAACAAAGAGTTGCCGTAATTGGTTGCGGTGTATGGGGAAGAAACATAGTTCGTAATTTTTACAACTTGAATGTACTTGATACAGTATGTGATATTGATGATGAAAACTTGAAAAAAGTAACAGAACAATATCCAGGAGTAAAAGTTACTAAAGATTTTCATGACATTATTAATAATGAAAAAATTACAGGTGTTTGTGTTGTAACACCAAGCCACACACACTATAAAATGGTTAAAGCTATGCTTGAAGCTGGTAAAAATGTTTATGTAGAAAAACCTATTTCTACAGTAGCTGCTGAAGCGAGAGATTTAACTCAGCTTGCGCATGAAAAAGGTCTTGTACTAATGGTTGGTCACTTATTGTTGTACCATCCTGCTGTTAACCGTTTAAAAATGCTTATTGAAGAAGGCGCTTTAGGTAAAATTGTTTACGCACAAAGCGACAGATTAAATGTAAACTATTTTAAAAATGATAGAAGTGTTATGTGGGATTTAGCTCCGCACGATGTTTCAATGATTTCCTATGTAATAGGTAAAGCACCGGTTCATGTTATTTCAGCTGTCGGATGTTCTTCCGAACAAAATGAAATTATGGATATTACACATGTCGGAATTCAGTTTGAAGATGGAATTGTTGGACATATTTCTGAAAGTTGGATTACTCCAAGAAAACATGTACAATTGCTTGTTCGAGGAACTAAAGCTACTGCAATTTTAGATGATACTGTTCCGGAAAACAAACTTGTTATTTATGACAACTTCGTAAAAGATAACACTCAAAACATAAAGCTTGATTATCTCGAAATAGAACCATTGAAACTTGAATGCCAACACTTTATAAGTTGTTGTGCTAATGGTAAAAAAGCTCGTTCAGATGGTGATAACGGTTTTATGGTTACACAAATCTTGGAAGAAGCAGAAAAAATTATGCTTGGAGATAAAGTGAAAAAACTTGATGAAGTAAATTATGCTCTATCAAGAACTAAAAAATAATAGGTTTTAAACTCACATATAACGGAGAAACAATAATGAATATAAAAAATAACCTTGCAAATATCGTATCAGTGACAAGAATTTTCGTAGCTTATGCCGCAATTGGCTGTTTGTATGTAAAAACAACTTGGGCGTACATAATCGCTTTTGTTTTGACAATAATAGCATTTGCTATGGACGGATTAGACGGCTATCTTGCAAGAAAATTAAACCAATCCTCAGAGTGGGGTTCTGTATTAGATATCCTGGGAGACAGAATTGTAGAAGTTTCTTATTGGATTGTATTTGCAATAATGGGATGGTTAAACATAATTGTCCCTCTAGTTTGCGTTGCAAGAGCATTCACTACAGATGGTATTAGAAGTGTTGCTCTTTCTAAGGGAATGACTGCTTTTGGCGACAAAACAATGCAATCTACTTCTTGGGGCAAATTTATTTGTGCATCCAGATTTATGAGAATTAGCTATGCAGTTGCTAAAGTTCTTGCATTCTTATTACTAATCGCAGTAAATACTCCTGGAATGGAAATGTGGAATGGAACACCAATATTGCATACAATAACAATGGTATTTGCTTGGGCTGCTATTATATTTTGTGTAGTAAGAGCAATTCCTGTTGTTGTAGAAAGCCCAAAACTATTCAAATAAAAAGAGGTAAAAATGGCTAAACTAAACATTGTTTTATATGAACCTGAAATACCTCAAAATACCGGAAATATAGCAAGACTTTGTGCCTGTACCGGAGCGAGTTTATACCTTGTAGGGAAATTAGGATTTTCACTATCAAGCAAATACACAAAACGAGCAGGACTAGACTATTGGGATAGTGTCGATTTGCATAAAATTGATACTATGGACGAATTGTTTGATGCAAATAAAGATGCTAATTTTTATTATCTGACAACAAAAACAAAAAAATTATATACCGATATTAAGTTTAAAGATGGCGATTTTATTGTTTTTGGACCGGAAACCAGAGGTTTACCGGATAAATATGTACATGATAATAATGCACTTACAATTCCAATGAAAGAAGGGCAACGCAGCCTAAATTTGTCTAATTCTGTTGCAATTGTTGCCTATGAGGCTATCAGACAAAATGGATTATAAACTTCCACACTTACCGGAAAGAGACGAAAACTCTAATAAAGGAACTTTTGGAAAAATATTAAATATATCTGGTTCTGAATATATGACCGGAGCAGCTTTATTATCATCAATTGCTGCTTTACGAACAGGAGCCGGATATGTTGAGTTGGCAAGTTGTAAAAATGTTCTCAATGCTGTTTCTTATCAAGCTCCGGAAGTAGTTCTTGCTCCTATTGAAAAAATAGAAGAAATTATAAAAAATGTAACAGTATTGTTAATAGGTTGTGGTTTATCTACCTCCACTGAAGCTGTAGAAATATTTACAAAATCAATAAAATTTGCAACAGAATACAATTTGCCAACAGTTATAGATGCTGACGGATTAAACATTTTAGCCAATTTACCAATACAGTTGCCTAAAAATGTAATTCTAACCCCTCATCCGAAAGAAGCATCCAGATTATTAAATTGTTCTATTGATGAAATTTTAGAAAATATGGAAAACAGCGCAAAAAAAATATCTGACAAGTACAAATGCATTACTGTTCTAAAATCACATAAAACAATTGTTTTTTCACAAGAAACAATTTATCACAATACAACAGGAAATAGTGCTTTAGCCAAAGCAGGAAGTGGCGATGTATTAGCAGGAATTATTGCAGGCTTATTGGCTCAAAAAATGAATATATTTGAAGCGGCAGTACTTGGTGTGTATTTGCATGGACTTGCCGGAGATTTGGCAAAAGAATACCTGAGTGCATACGGAGTTTTAGCTTCCGATACAATCAGGTACATTCCTTTAGCTATAAAAAATTTATTAACCAGCAATATTTAACTTTTTGCCAACTTCTTCTGCTATATTACCAACAGAAGCAAAAGGGCTAGTATAAACATTTGAATTTGAAGTTGGAACCTTAATGTTAGGATGTTCAATAATTGTTGAAGCTTTAACAACTTCAGGAAGTTCACGAGATTTATTCAATGTACTTTTTAATATAGACATAGGAATATTTTCTCTACCTGTAATAAATAATGCACTATTTGCCATGTTTTTCTCCTTTGATTTAAAAATTTAATAATTATTACAAACACATTAATACCACTAAAAATATTTTTTGCTAGTTTAAAAAATTTTTAGTTAACAAATGTTAATAGAATAATAATACTCAACAAATAAAACTTAGCAATTAGTCAACTTACCTAGTACAACTCGGCGAGCTGCTCCGGTGCATGATGGAAGATTACTTGGAATATTATAATAAGCACAATACCCCAAAAGCGCAAATGCCATAACTTCTTTAAAATTATTAGAAATCCCATAAGCTTCATGTGTTTTTAAATTAACATGTTTTGGCAAATAATGTCTTAGGTATTTCATTAAAGTCGGGTTGTAAGCCCCACCGCCACCTATGATAACTTCTTCAACATCAATGTCAGGATAAATAAAGTTTTCATAAGCTTTTGCAATTGATTTTGCAGTAAGAGCTGTTGCTGTCGCAATTATATCTTCCGGTTTTTTAGGTCCAAAACGCAAAGCATTTTCGATATAAGTCGGTGAAAAATATTCCCTACCTGTAGTTTTTGGAGGAACTTTAAAATAATACTCATCCTGCATTAAACATTCAAGCCAGCTTTCTGAAACTTTTCCGGAATTGGCAATCTTTCCATCTTTATCATAAGGTTGATTAAAATATTTATTCATACAATAATCAATCATAATATTACCTAGCCCTGTGTCAAAACCAAATGTCGGAAAATCTTTCGAAATTACTGTTACATTAGAAATTCCACCAATATTTTGAACAAGTATATTTTTAT
>CAKUQA010000081.1 GCA_934675225.1 uncultured Candidatus Melainabacteria bacterium
GATTAGGTGTTTTTAGATTATTATAATAATTTTAGAAATTGCTACTGTGATATAAAGAAAAAACAATCCAAATAGTACCAAGAATTAGTAGTAATATAGTTAAATAATTTGGAAGCCCTTCAGGTTTATATGTTTCAATATCGCAATCAATTTTGATATACGGTTGAAGTTGTGTTAAACTTTTATATAATATACCTTTATAATTACAAATACATTTTTGCATTGTCCCATCCTTAAGATTAAATATTATCTCTCCCATATAATTGAATGCAGCTTTTGTAAGCAAATGTTCAGCATTTGATGGTTGGTCTAGTTCCATTACAGTAATAAAACTAACATCATTAAATTTAATTTTTCTATTGTTAATTATAATTAATTTGTTTTCAGTGTCTATTTTAAGTTTATCAAAATTAAATCCATATTTTTTAATAACTTTAAATTGCCAAATAAAATATGGAATTAAAATTAGTATACATATAAGTTTAATCAATCTACAACCTCCTATAATATTGATGATTGCTCAACTAAGATTTACGTCTTGTTTGTAAAGTTTTGTCTTACAACTTTATTGCAGTTTTTTAAATTTTCCTATTATACAACAGGATTCAGTCCATGTCATATTTTCATTTTATAAACTTAACATAAGTATTTACTTTTGTAAATGTTAACCAGTTAATCTTTTTTAAATAACATATAACCGGAATCTGTGTAACTTGCAGGTTTTACCTTGCCAACTTTTACCCAATATCTGATAGTTGAAACTGGAACATCTTTTAGTTTTGCATACTTAGAGATTGTTAATAATTCGTTTGGTTCTATGTCAATATCAGTATCTAACATTGTAATAAGAACTTTTAATGACCTATTCAAAAGATTTAACATAAAGTTTATATATGGTTTGTCGTCGCCTTTTAATTGGTAATTTTCAACTACAGATAAATATTTTTTTCTGTCAGTTGGTCGAATTATAATTGGCACAAATCCGAATTTTAAAAGAATTGTATTCATTAAAAGTCTTGCACACCTTCCGTTCCCATCCACAAACGGGTGAATTGATACAAACTTTAAATGAGCTAAAATTGCTGTTAGAGGTTCATTATCCATATTGTCGCTAAGCCAATTATAAAAATTTGTCATTAAATCTGGAACTTTTATGGGATTTGGCATAATTACCGTAGAACCTGAAGTTCTGACACGACAATTCCTATAAAATCCGGCATTATCATCGTCTAAACCTGTAAGTATTATTTTATGAATATTGAGCATAAAATTTTCATTTATGGCTTTATCTTCATCCAAAAAAGTAATAAATTTTTCAAATGCTTTTGCATGATTTACAGCTTCAATATAATGCTGTAGAGGTTTAGAGGTCGATGTAATGCCATCATCAATAACAAGTTCTGTTTCTTTCCTTGTTAATGTATTTCCCTCAATAGCGTTTGAAGTGTAGGCTAACTCAGTTTTTAACCATTTGTACATTTCTTTTTTGTTGTTAGGATTTTCTAATAATGTTATTAGTTTTTGTTGATTTGCTTTAATTTCGTCTAAAATAGAGTTCATACTAACCTCATAGTTTATAGTTTTTATATTCTTAAACTATAAACTGTTTGGTGTCTAGAAAAATACTATCCAATATATTATATTTATTTATGAATATTCTTTTTTGCAGGCAATTGTAATAATGAAGGGAACTGTTATTACATAAATAGATATTAATAAAATTGATAATAACAGAATTTTTGCCCTTGTTATGCTAAAATCATATCCTGCAGTGTAAAGAGCTGATAGTTCTGTTATAATTAATGTTAATATTATAGTAGTAGAGCAAATTAGAATTCCAATTAGTGATAAAATTTTTTGATATTTTATAAAATTGAATGAAGAACTGAATTTTTTATTTTTTAAAGCCCAGGTGTTACATTTAATTCCAAAATATATTGCCAAAATTAGATTAAGTAAACCTCCAATTTTAGGAATTAAACATACAGGTAGTGATACTAGTGTAATATATGACTTATTAAATAGCCCCCAAATCCAAGTAAGAAAAAAAGCTCCCCAGTTAAATTTCTTTTTTAGTGTTTCAATATTTTCAAAGTTATTCATTATTATAAACCTTTTTTAATCTAATTATGGTAAATATGCTAAAATCCACAAACCTAAACAAATAATAAGCCAAATAGTATTAGAAATTTTCCAAGGATTTTTTGTGCATTTGGGTAAAATTGTTCATTAATTTTATTAATTTTACTTTGAATTAGAACAAACATTAAAAGGTAAAAAGTCTAAGTCCATGTGTACTATGTTTTCTGTCTTCTTCAGCATTTGACTTTCTGCAATCCAAATAGCAGTCTTAGCAACTGTTACAGCAAAGTCATTTATCTCTATTCCGTAGAACTGCTTAATAGAAACCTTTAAGGAACGGAACATAAGTGAATATATCATTGACGAGGCTATGCAGGAAGTGTTAGATAGCTTTGATGTATCCGACGAGCAGTTGAAACGGGTTAAGAAGTCAATATTTGAGGCAGTAACAGAGTTACAAGCCTATGAACATAGTTCAATAAAGAAGTTAAAACAAGACTACGACAAACTTACTGACACAATAGCGAATGCTGTTAAGGAAAAACTGACAGGAGATTTAAAGGTTGACGAAGATACGTATAATGAGCTTATATCAAAGTGGCAAGACCAAAAACGTGAGATTGGCAACCAAATTACTAACCTCAGCGAATCAACGAAAGATACAATGACACGCATGAATATACTTGCTGATTTTGCCAACCGAGTGCCTGAATTATACCTGAAGGCACACTTAGACGAAAAACGTATGATACTTGCTACAATTGCAGAGAGTATAACGATAAATGCTGAGACTGAGACAATTACCGTAAGGCTTAGACCTGTGTTTGAGTATTTAAGGCTTGCTAAACAGTCATTTATGGCAGATTTTAAAACCTTAGATGGAACCCTGCAAACCCGTTCAGATAGAGCAAAACAGGCACTTCAAAATATCTATCCTGACGTTAACGATTTAGTTGACTATGGAACCCGTAAAAAGCTCTTGAATACTAATGTATATTAATACCAGAATGAGAAAGAGGGAAATGGGGTAGAGATTGGCTTTGTGTTTGAAATAGAGGCTAATTTTGAGAATTGACAAAAAGTACTCCAAATTATCCTTTTTCTGTCCCAAATTGTACTTTAAAATTCCGAGGTTAAACTTATCATAAGCCTGTAAGTTAGATATAATCGGCGTTTTAACGATTTATCCCAAAATATAACAAAGTATAATTTAGTCAAGGTGGAACCAAAGGAGGAACTTAGTTCCCCCTTAAATTTTAAAACATAGCCATTTCAAGAACCAAATCAAAGTCAATAAAATGTAATTTTGAAATATTTTTAGTGGCTTTGAGGCATATTTTAAAAGATTTTCAGCAAAAATTTATCCGAAAATTTGAGAATTTCGGTAAAAAATTTAACAACAGTCAAGAAAAAGGATAATTAAAATTTAATCAATTACCTTTTTCGGTTTTTCCATTCTATCTACATAAGCTTTAAAATATGAATTTAAAATTGTTTGACTAAGATTTTCATCTTGTGAAAATCTATCTAGTAAATTTTGTTTAACATCATCATTAGTAGAATATACAATTTCTTTTTTTACAATATCATCTACAAATAATTTATAAGTGGGAATTAAAATATCATCAACGATAGCATTTGGATATTTTTGTCGTATAAACTCTCCGACGGCAACAATATATGCATTATAAGCTTTTAAGTTATTTATAAATTCTGGGAATATATCCATATCATCTACAAATGTTAAATTTTTTACATCTCGGTAAAACATCTGCCCAATATCATGTAATAACCAATCCAACGAAATTCCGAATTTTTCTGAAAGCAACGACACTTTTTCTTTACTCAATTCCGTATGACCATTCTCAACCTTACTGAAATATTGTTTGCTTACGCCAATAGCATCTGCCATTTCTTGTTGAGTAAGTTTTAGTGTAGTTCTAATCTTTTTTATTTTTTCAAATTCTTGCATAATATTTCCTTATAGGTTGACAAGTAAACTAATTGGTTGTATAGTGTAATAAAAATATATCACAGAGTTGACAAAAAAGCAACTATTTAGTTTACAAATACTGTTTAAACTTTGTGAGAAATAACGTAAATAAATACCGAAAAACACTTCAATTTATCCCTATTCAGAGGTAATGTTGTGTGTGATTTAGTATGCTATTTTTATGCTAAAAAAGGAGAAATTTTGACAAAAGATTGGATATCAGTTAAAGATTTAGCAAGTATAAAAGGAGTTACTGAACGTGCCGTTCGTAAAGCAGTCAACCAAAATAAATATGTAACTCGTATGGTTGACGGAACAACAGGTGCTAAGTATGAAATACTTGTAGATTCACTTGATTACAATCTTCAAAATGTTATCAATTTTGAGAAAACAAAAAATAACTTTGAGAATAAAGTGGAACCAAGTTTGCAAAAAATTACCCAATATCCAACAAAAGCAAAACAAATTGCATTAGCAAGATATGATTTAGTAAACCTATGGGTTGATTATATTAAAAATTCTCCATTAAAGAAAACTGAATCAGGAAAAGAATTTCTTGAAATATACAACAAAGGTGAAATATATTCTGCTTTATACAAAATCTTAGGACATGTTGCTATTGGAACAATTTATAGATGGCAAAAAGAAATTAAAAACAACAATAATTTTGAAAATTTAATTCCAAAATATGATTATGGAGAAAAAGAACATAGTGCAAAATTAACTCAAAATGAGCTTATCGTTTTCAAATCATTATTGTTATCGCCCAATAAAGTAAACATTGGAAAAGCAACAAGATTAACAAAGCATATATTGTCAAAACGAGGTTTGGACTCCCCAAGTTCGGTGCAAACTTTTAGACGATTTGCAAATAATTATAGAAATAAACATTATGACGAATGGATATTTGCAAGAGAAGGTCAAAAAGCCTTGCGAGATAAAGTTCAACCATATATTACAAGAGATATTTCCAAACTAGAAGTTGGAGATGTGCTTGTCGCAGATGGTCATAGATTAGCAGTACAATGTATAAATCCATATACAGGAAAACCTTGTCGTCCGACATTAATCGGTTATTTAGATTGGAAATCAACTGCACTTGTAGGTTATGAAATTATGCTTGAAGAAAATACACAAGCAATAACCTCTGCATTAAGAAATTCTATTATTAATCTAGGAAAAATTCCTAAAATTTGTTATCAAGACAATGGCAAAGCATTTAAGAGTAAATTCTTCAAAGGTAACTTACAAGAATGTGGTATCCAAGGCTTATTTGATAAATTAGGAATTATTCCTGTATTTGCTCAACCATACAACGCAAGAGCAAAAGTTATCGAAAGATTTTTCCGAGAATTGCAAGATGGCTTTGAACGATTAATGCCAAGTTTTGTTGGTGCAAATATTATGGATAAACCGGCATATTTGAATAGAAATGAAGATTTTCACAAAAACGTACACAATGACTTTATTCCAACAATAGAACAACTTTCTATGATGCTAGATTATTATATGGATTACCATAAAACTCTTGAATGCCCGAATGTTAAAGGTAAAACTATTGGTGAAGTTTTTGAAAGTGGTAAAGGTTCTGGAGTTGCTCTTGAAAAACTTGACGATTTAATGATGAGTAAAGAAATCAAGACTATCAATCGTAACGGCATAAGATTTTTAAATGCTGATTATTATAACGATTGCTTATATGGATTAAAAGAACGTGTCCAAATAAAATATAGTCTTTTAGATTTGACTAAAATTAAAGTTTACACTCTAAATAACGAATTTATCTGTTATGCCGATAGAGTTATGCCAATTCACCCTATGGCAACATATTTAGGTGATATTAAAGATAAAGAAGAATTAAAGCAAAAATTTAAACAACAAAAATCATTAGAAAAACAAACGGTTAAAAATATTAAAAAATACCTAAAATCAGAACATATTAAACCTTTAGAATGGCAAAATGAACCAACTAAAGCGATTGAACTTAAAACAAATAAAATATTTTCTAATAAACAAGAAGAAAAAGTGGTTGAAGATATTTCAGATAAAAAATTTATGACACGTTACGAACGTTATGAATGGCATTTGAAAAACGGTTTTTCAAATGATAAAGAAGTTGCGTGGTTTAAAGAGTATGAAACGACAGAAGAATTTAAAGAAATTTTTGGAAAGGATTTTAAAGGGAAAGTGCAAACTATACATATAAATCAAGACAAGGAGGAACATGAAGCCAAAATTTGTAAAAACTAAAAATGTGAAAAATTTTATCACTATGACGACAAATTTGCAAACCAGAGCAGAAGGTGTTCCAGG
>CAKUQA010000082.1 GCA_934675225.1 uncultured Candidatus Melainabacteria bacterium
TTTTCTTTATTAAGACGTCCGGTTCTTTCTGCAATAGTTAAGACATTTGTCATAGCTGTAACATCTCGTATAGAAACAAAATATTGGTCAATATATTTTTTCACATTCATTTCTACAAAAAATTCATTTCCGTCAGTTGTAAAAGCTCCTGTTACTACGGAATTTCTTTTTGCATAAGATTTTTCTGCTAAAGCTAATCCATTAACGACAATTTCATCAAAATACATTCCTTTTAAATCAACACTTTTAGCTTCAAAAATAATGGATGCTTTGTCGTTTGTCCAAATAATTCTTCCGTCAAAGTCGATTACAAGTACTGCATCTGGCAGATTTTTTAAAACTTCTTTAGGATTTATGTTGCTAAATAAATTAGTAAAATTCATAGTTGCAATACTTTCATTAATGTTGTATACTTTATATAACCTTTATATACTCAAATCGACTACATTGTACTTTAAATATAGCATAAAACAGTTTGTAATAGAAGATTATATATTAATTTTTGTAATTTTTTTTTTACAAACTAGCAAAAAAAATTTTTTTCATGTTTTAAAACAACAAACGAGAATATAGAGTTAAAATATAGTAAGTTGCGGCGAGGTGCTGTAACCCCGAATAAAGAAAAGAGGATGTGACTATGAACGAAATTCCAAAAAACGCGCAAGGTCCAAGCATTCCACAACAAACACCAAAAATTGACCAAGTAAAACCTGAAACAGTAGATATTCAGGCTCAAAGCCCTGTTGATGTTCAGCCAAAAGAAATTAAGGAAATTCCTGAAAATCCGGCTGATAGATCAGCGGTTAAGGTTGATAATTTGGAAAATGATTTGAAAATTTTTGCTGCAAATCCTGAATTGGCTCAAAAAGCTCTTGAAGTTGCAGAACTTGCTGAAAAACGCTATGTAGATGCCGGTATTGAACAACCGGAATTAAAAGCATTGGCAGTTGGCAAGGCTTTTGTAGAAGAATTTCAAAAATAATATATTAATGGTTAATTAAATTTTTTATGGAGTTTATGACTGTAGATTTTAGGCTATTGTTTTAAGTAGTCTACAAGTGCTTTTATTCCTAATTTGTAACTATTTATTCCAAATCCGGTTATTTGTCCTAAACATACCGGAGCCAGATAGGAATGATGTCTAAATTCTTCTCGTTTATAAATATTAGTTATATGAGTTTCAATAGTTGGTAAATTTACTGCTGAGATTGCATCTCTTATTGCGATACTTGTGTGCGTATAAGCTCCGGCATTAATTAAAATCCCGTCAAAATTGTCTTTGGCTGAGTGAATTTTTTCAACAATTTCTCCTTCAAAATTACTCTGGAATGTTTCTAAATCAATCCCAAGTTCAAAAGAGAATGCATATAATTCTTTTTCTAGTTCCTTTAAAGTCATGGTTCCGTATTTGTCAGTTTCTCGAAAGCCAAGCATATTCATATTTACGCCGTTTATTACAAGTATTTTCATGCTTTTACCTCAACCACTATTTTATAATAAAATCAATCTTTTGTAAATATTTGTTAATTTTTTGACAACATGTGTGCTCAAAAAAGCATGCTTGAATTATCATGCATGTACAACTATCCCCAAATCTCCTCCCAAGATTATTGTTCAAAGCTGTACCAAGAGTGCAGCTTCTTTTTTTATATTTTTGAAACTGTTAAATCATTGACTTATAAAAATAAATCACTACAATATAATATGTAAGACATTTTACGGGGATGTAGGATGAGATTAGTGGAAAAACTGAAAGAGTATGAAAATCAATACATGTTTATCAAATGGGCAACCGGTGGTGAATATGGAAAGTTGATTTATGCAGGTGAAGATTTTATTGAATTTAATGTTATAGATGTTGATACAATGGATTATTCAGAAACAGTATTAATTCACAGTCCGCTAATTTTAGAAGTTGCAATCGGAGGAGCTGATGTACAGCGTATTGTTGCAGAAGTTTCTTCTAAAATCTCAATCGATGAAGGTTAATTATATTAAATATTAAAGCTTTTACGAGCACCTTCTTCGTGGTAGAAACCGCCTCCACAAATTGTTTCTACTACTTTCAAAACAAATTCTCTCGGAGCATCAACTTGGTTAAGATAAAATTCTCTATTTGGAAGATGGCGGATTTTCATAATTGAATTTTGTGTTGATTCAGGAGGGATGAATAATGATGCAACTTCGTTATCAAGGAGTTTAACCATTTCTTCATCATGATCGGTTACACCTTTCATTAATTCGTAATAGTTGCCTTTAATCGCCATAATTCTGCTAGAAAATAAATGTTGCCCGTCCTCTCTATAAAGAGCTTGCGGTTGATAATTACACCTTGTTGTAAAACTCATTTTATGCCAAAGGATGTTTACAATAACAACAGATTTTTGTGGATCTGTGTCAACGTATATATTTTGAGTTGTTACATTTCTGGAAGAAAAAGCTTCTTTTAAAGTGTCGACTACTATTTGCAGATTGTCAATCATTCTTAAAAAGATTTCGTTAGTATTGACATTTGCATGTTGGTAATCTAAAAACTGTTTGTACATGTGCGTAGAAACCAGCCCAACTCTTTCTTGAATTAGAGCTGATTTTCTAGCTGATGTTTCAGAATTATCAAAGCTTTCAAAATTGTTTAGCAATTAATTTTCCATCCTTTTATCCACATGTAATAATAAACATGAAATTATGTAAAGATTATATGTTTTTTTTTTACAAACGTGAATACGTAATAAGGTTTATTTATTAAAAAATAAATTATAATAAATTTTTGAAAATAAAAATTTATTATTTCTTTTCCCCGATAATAATTACCGGAGAATATGTTAGGGTTATATCTGGATATTGTGCTTTGTATTTGTCACAAAACTCTTTTACCTCTTTGAAAGTCCAGTGTTGTGCTGTTAGTGAATTAACTCCGGTATTTTTCATGTGTGCAAGCAATTCTAATGGTGTATTGAATTTTAGTGTGTATTCAAATTCTTCAGAATATAAAATTTCAAAATTTTCGTTCGTAATATTTTTTATTTCATCAAAAGTTTTGTAATCTAATGAAATTCCTGTTAAATTCTTTATTTCTTTAAAATTGTTTGCTGAAAAAGTTGAAAAAACCAGAATTCCATTAGAATTAAGGTGTATTTGGCAGTGTGCGCAAATATTGGACAGGTTATTAAACCACTGAAACATAGCATTTGAAATTATTAAATCTTGTTTTTTTTCTGGTTTTATTTTTAAGGCGTTTCCATAATAAAATTTTGTGTTAGGAATAATTTCGTTGATAAAATTTTTAGATTTTTCAACTAAATCGTTAGCTGAATATGTTTTAAAATTTATTTTTTTTATTAATTCTTTGGTTAAAATACCTGTTCCGCAACCAAGTTCTAGAATTGAGTCGAAATTGGTGTAATTAAGGTTTGAAAGTGCTTCGATTAGCTTTTCTGCCATAATTTTTTGGACTATGGCATTTTGGTTGTATGTACTAAAACTTTTTTCAAATTGTTTTTTTATTAGTTTAGGGTTTATTTGCATAATATTTCATTCCAACTTTTGAAATTATAGTATGGAAAGTGTCCGCTTTCAAGCATTTCTATTTTTGCATTATTTTCCCAGAAATTTATTTGATTTTTGGTTGGAATAATTTTGTCATAGTTGCTAATAAGAGCTTTGTCATAAAATTTTGTATATTTAATTTGTGTGTTTTTAATTAGTTCATATAGAGTTTTTAATTCGGTTTCTCTATTTTCGATGGTTCTATTTACCGGAGATTTTGTATATCTTTCAAATTCTTTTTCTGTATAGAAAATATTTTGATAAAATTTCCCTTCCAGTCCGGTTTTGGCATGTCTTAGTGTAAGCAAAAAAGGTTTTGTAGGTATTCCAAATTCATCATTGACAGGTAGCGGAGTTCCGTTTATTGCAATCTTTTTGTTAAAAGATGGAAGTTTATCTTTTAATAAATAAGCTACAAACACTCCCATTGACCAGGCAATAAGATTTATTTGTTTGTAATTAGATATGTTATCTAATTTTTCATTTATTGTTGAATAATCATAAACAATTAATACATCGTTGTTTTCACAATCTAAAAATTTAAACGGGTTTTCATCAAAACTCCATCCTGTAAAAAATATGATTAAATTTTCATTATTTTGTTTGTTTAGCCAATGAAATTGCATTAAATATTTCCTTTTCCGTAATGTCAGTTGTTAGAGATAATCTTAATCTGGAAGTCCCTTCCGGAACGGTTGGAGGTCTGATTGGTAATGTAAAAAATCCGTTATGGAATAAGATGTTGCAAATATCTACTGTTTCTTTATTCCCTCCGATAATTATTGGAATAATATGGCTTTCACTACCGGCTTTTTGACCGATAGTAAGCATATTCATTCTTTTTTGATATGTATATGGTAATTTATTTTCAATAATCCACTTTGAAAAAGCTATATTAATTGGCGGTAGGGCTGTTGAAAAAATAAATGAACGAGCTTTATTGGTCAAGTAATCTATTATTGTTTTATTACCTGTTGCAAAAGCTCCCATTGATCCGATTGCTTTCCCAAATGTTCCGACAATTAAATCAACTTTGTCAGTAATATTTAATGTTTCTGTTACGCCGAGTCCTTTTTTACCAAAAACACCAAATGCGTGTGCTTCATCAAGGATTAATATACAATTGTATTTTTCTTTTAATTCAACGAGTTTTTCAATATCTGCAATATCTCCATCCATTGAAAAAACGCTTTCTGAAACAATAATTGCATTATTAAAATTTTTTCTTTCTCTTATTAAAAGTTTTTCAAGTGCTTGAATATTTTTATGCGGAAATCTGAAAAATTTTCCTTCAGACAATCTCATTCCGTCGATAATACTGGCATGATTAAGTTTATCAGAAAAAATTACGTCCCCTTTGCCCGCAATAGAACTGTTAATCCCAACATTTGCGTGATATCCGCTATTGAAAAGCAAAGTTTTATCTTTTTTGAATATATTTGATATTAAATTTTCAAGTTCTTTATATATAGGAAGTGTCCCTGTTAAAAGCCGAGCAGATGCGCTACCAAAAGAATATTTGCTTCCTACAGTGTTTAAAAATTCTTCTGTTATTTTTTTATTATCAGCAAATCCTAAATAGTTGTTTGAAGATAAATTCAAAAGTTTTTTATTTTTATAATAAATATATTTTTCGTCTTTATTTCCGAAATCTTTTATTTCTCTGAAATGAGAATGTTCTTTTAAATTGTTCAATAATTCGTTATAATCTTCTAACATATCTGTAATTTATGATAAACAATTAAAAATGTCTATATTTGTAATAATAATTTTGTTGTTAATAATTCTTAATCATTTGTTATATATTATTTTGAAATGGGCATATAAACTTTATATGTATTGTTAAATGGTCTTTTATCACGAGGATGAAAGGCGGATGGTCTTATGAATTATATGATGAAGATGAAAAAACGTTCAGGATTAACTATGTCCGAAGCATTGTTTACCCTCGCAATAATTGGGGTTATTGCAGCGCTGACTGTATTTGGGTTGGTAACAAAAATTAGTGACACAAAAAATATTGCAGCATTGAAAAAATTTTATTCTTCAATTAGTCAAGTTACAATGTTTGTAATTTTGGATAGATCTTCTCCAAATTATTGGGGATTAGATGAGTATTCTCAAAATTCTTCTGCATTGGCGTTTTCTTACTATCGACCTTATTTTAAGGTAGTTAGAGAATGCTCAAATGAAACAGGTTGTTGGCAATATCCTACAAAGTTCTTAAGCGGAAAAGTATATTTAAAACGTGCCAAAATGTACCAATATATGTTTACTTTGGTTGATGGAATGAATGTTATTATGAATGTTTATCCGAAAGATATTGTTCGTTCTGAATTTGGAGTAAACGTGGAAAAAGATTCTGTTGTATTTATTATTGATGTAAACGGAAATGCTTATCCAAACCAAATGGGGCGCGATATATTTGCTTTTGTGCTTAACGGCAGCGATATTGTTCCGGGTGGAACTGATAACTCTTATAATTGTAATAAGGCTGCATCAGGCTTGACTTGTGCTGCCAGAGTTATAAACGATGGTTGGAAAATTACTTATTACTAAAAAGAAAATGCTTTCAGCTCCTTTCATCTTTCATAAAAAGACCGGCATGCATACCGGTCTTTTCTTTTTGTTATGTGTGGAGTGGCGTCATGTTGTGGTGAAGCCGAAACATCGCATGATTAGTAAAATATTCAGGAGATTTTTCGCTTTGCTCACAATGACCGTAATTATTATACTCTCGCTCCCATGGGGAGAACGGATTTGCGAACGGACGGAGTACAACGAGTCCGGATAGCGAGCAGATGGAGCAAA